>JBLMXE010000293.1:0-15614 GCA_050257615.1 Chlamydiota bacterium
GCATTGTGATCGCTAACACGAAAGGCCTTACCGGCCACGCCATGGGGACAGGAATTGAGGACGTGGTCGCGGTCAAGGCGCTGGAGACGGGCTGTGTGCCGCCGGTGGCCAACTTCAAGGAAATTGATCCGGAACTCGGCTCCTTGAATCTTTCAAAGGGCGGGATCTATCCCGTGGATTATGCGTTGCGTCTGGGAGCCGGCTTCGGGTCGCAGATCAGTATGACGCTGGTGCGCTGGGTGCAGACTCAGGATGGTGTTCGCCGCAGTCCGAATGCTTTGGGCTATGCTTACCGCGTCAGCAATCGCGAGGCATGGAACAGCTGGCTCAGCCGTGTCGCGGGTCATCCCGCGGCAGAGTTGGAAACCGTGCACCGCACGCTGCGAGTGCGGGACCAAGGGCCCGCGGCGCACGTGGCGAAGGAATATCGGGTGATGCCCGCGGTTGCACACGCGGAGCCTTCCGCGCGCGTTTTCCAAGCGAAACAAGCCGAGCCGAGGCCGGCGCCGGCGATCACCGTTGTTAAGCCGCCGGTGGAAGCTCCACCCGCCCCGCCTGCTCCGCAGATACCTCCACCGTCTGCCCCTGAAGGGGACGCCGTAAAGGAGCGTGTTCTCGCGCTCGTGTCGGAGAAGACCGGTTATCCCGTTGACATGCTCGATCTGGACCTGGATCTTGAAGCCGATCTGGGGGTTGATACGGTCAAGCAGGCGGAGGTGTTTGCCGCTGTCCGCGAAGCCTATTCCATTCCCCGCGACGAAAAACTCAAGCTGCGCGATTTCCCCACCCTGGCCCACGTGATCCGCTTTGTTCACGAGCGGCGGCATGACATCAGCGCCGCGGAGCCGGCGATTGCCGCGGCAGAAGCGAGGGAAGTAGTCCAAGCCATTCCGCCAGAAGCCCCGCCGACCGTTGCAACAGATGCCGACGCGGTGAAGGAGCGAATCCTAGCACTGGTCGTGGAGAAGACCGGCTATCCCAAAGATATGCTGGATTTGGATCTGGACCTGGAGGCCGACCTCGGCATTGATACGGTTAAACAGGCGGAAATGTTCGCCGCCATCCGAGAAATCTACAACATTCCGCGTGACGAGAACCGCAAGCTGCGCGATTACCCCACACTGGCGCACGTGATCTGCTTCGTAAATGAAAAGCGCCCCGACTTGGCCGCGGCAACGCCTGCGCCGGCAGCACCTGAGCCCATGTCTGTAGCGGTTGAGGTGGCCACAGACGATGCGATCCGGGAAAAGGTGCTGGAGATCGTGGCCGAGAAGACCGGCTATCCCAAAGACATGCTCGATCTGGACCTGGATCTGGAGGCCGACCTGGGTATTGACACGGTGAAGCAGGCGGAGATGTTTGCGGCGGTGCGGGCCGCCTACAACATTCCGCGGGACGAAAACCTGAAGCTTCGCGACTTCCCGACACTGGCCAGCGTGATTAAGTTCGCCCATGACCGGCAGCAGCGGCTGGCGAAAACAGAATCTGCAAAAGAAGAAAGGCATCAGCCTTCAGAACAGCAGCCTGCGGTGATGGCCACCGCGCGCCCCACTCTCGCCAGCTTCGAAGCGGCAAATCACATTCCACGCCGGGTTCCGCTAGCCGTGCTGCGCCCCGCGCTCGACGTTTGCAAGCCCACAGGCGTCACGCTGGATGGAAGCCGCCGCGTGGTCGTGATGCCAGACAAAGGGGAAGTGGGCAACGCGCTGGCGCAGCGTTTGCAAGGTCTGGGCGTGGAAGTGCTCCGCATTGACGGTTCGCCGGATGCGGACGCGCTAACCATTCTGCTCAAAACCTGGATGGCTGCCGGGACCGTGCATGGTGTGTATTGGCTGCCTGCGCTCGACAACGAAGGCGATATCCACGGGATGGACCTTCCCGCCTGGCATGAGGCGGTGCGCGTGCGGGTGAAGCTGCTTTATGCCGCCATGCGAACTCTCTACGAGCAGATCGCGGCGCCTGGCACCTTTTTGGTGTCGGCGACTCGACTGGGCGGGCAGCATGGTTACGACGAGGCCGGCGCCGTCGCACCGCTGGGCGGCGCGGTTGTCGGTTTCACCAAGACCTACAAACGGGAGCGCGCGGACTGTTTGGTCAAGGCGGTGGATTTTGAGTCGGACCGGAAGGCCGAAGAAATCGCTGAAGTGTTGGTCGAGGAAACGCTGCGCGATCCCGGCGCGGTCGAGATCGGGCACAAGCAGAACCTGCGCTGGACCATCGGGCTCGAGGAGCAGCCTTCCGCCGATGGTCAACCCGGTTTGACGCTGAACAAGGACACAGTCTTTGTGATTACGGGCGCAGCGGGCAGCATCGTCTCCGCCATCACCGCCGATTTGGCGGCCGCTTCGGGGGGCACGTTCTACCTGCTCGATGTGGTGCCCGAGCCAGACCCCGAGAATCCCGATCTTAAGCGCTTTACCGGCGACAAAGATGGCCTGAAGCGCGAGCTCTACACTCGCATACAGGCGCGGGGCGAGCGTGCAACCCCGGCCCTGGTAGAAAGGGAACTGGCGGCGCTGGAGCGCGCCCAGGCTGCGCTGGCGGCCATCAGCGCCGTGCGCTCGGCCGGCGGGACGCCACATTATTTCGCAGTCAACCTCACCGATCCAGCTGCCGTGGCCGGGGTCATCGGCCAGGTGCGCGAGCGCAGCGGGCGAATTGATGTGCTGCTGCACGCCGCCGGAGTGGAACGCAGTCACTTCCTGCCGGACAAGGATATTCGCGAATTCGATCTCGTCTTCGACGTGAAGAGCGACGGCTGGTTCAATCTGCTGCACGCCATCGGCGAAATGCCGATAGGCGCGACAGTGGTGTTCAGCTCCATTGCCGGCCGGTTCGGCAATGCGGGGCAGGCGGACTACAGTGCGGCTAACGATTTGCTGTGCAAGATCGCATCAAGCTTCCGCACCACACGCCCGGCGACCCGTGCCATCGCCCTTGACTGGACGGCATGGGCGGGCATCGGCATGGCCAGCCGCGGCTCGATTCCAAAGATGATGGAAGCTGCCGGCATAGACATGTTGCCACCCGAAGCCGGCGTTCCCGTGATCCGGCGCGAATTGACAACGGGGGCGACACGGGACGAAATCGTCATCGGACAGCGCCTGGGCGCACTGCTGAACGAATGGGATGCCACCGGGGGTCTGGATCCGGACAAAGCAAATGCCGCGCTGGAAAAAGTTTCAGGGGCTCGCGGGCCTATGATCGGCAAGCTCGTATCTATGTCCCTGCATGGTGGTCTCTCCATTGAAACCACCCTCGATCCAACCGTTCAACCCTTCCTGCACGACCACCAGATTGAGGGTACGCCGGTGCTGCCCGGCGTTATGGGCATCGAAGCTTTTGCCGAGGCAGCGCTCTGCCTGCTTCCCGGCTGGCACATCGAGGCCGTGGAGGATGTGAATTTCCTTGCTCCGGTTAAGTTCTATCGCAATGAGCCTCGCACTGTGATTGTTGAGGCGATCATTCATGTGGAGCGCCACAATCTGGTTGCCGACTGCCGGCTTCTGGGTCGCCGGAAGCTCCCCAATCAGTCGGAACCACAGGTGACGGTCCATTTCACTGGCCGTGTGTGCCTGTCCAGACAAGCGGTGCAAGCAGCCACCATGCCCGCTCCGGGTTCGCCGGCGGGATCCATCATCACCGCCGCCGACGTGTATCGAGTCTATTTCCACGGTCCGGCCTACCAGGTGGTAGAGCAGGCGTGGTGGGACGGAGATCGTCTGACCGCCAAGCTAGCCAAAACACTGCCTGCAAATCATCACCCGCCCGAGTTGGCCACAGTGATCTCTCCGCGGTTGATCGAGCTTTGCTTTCAAGCTGCTGGTCTATGGGAACTGAGCATGCAAGGGCAGCTGGGACTGCCACAGCACGTGGATCAAGTTCGCGTGCTGCGCCCGCCCGAACTGGCGGAAGGTTCGTTGTACTCCGTGGTTGCTCCTCAGTCTGAATCTTCGCAATTCGATGTCGAAGTATTGGATACAGCTGGAAACGTTTACGTGCAACTCAGAGGCTATCGCACCGTCGCTTTCCCTAAGGGCGTCGATGCCAGCACTCTGCAAGCACTGCAAGCCCTTATGAACCTGCAGACTGCCGCAGCCTGATCCCCTGGGATTTGGTCGGCAGGAAATCGCTCCACTCGGAGGGCTTATGCAGATAGAGTTTCAGCGCGTCGCTATTGTCAATCGCGGCGAAGCCGCCATGCGGTTTATCCATGCCGCTCGCGAGTTCAATCATCAATACGGGGCGTCGTTGCGCACCATCGCGCTGTTCACCGAGCCCGACTCTCACGCCATGTTTGTCCGCGAGGCCGACGAGGCCGTCCTGCTCGGCCCAGCTCAGGCCCTTGACCCTGCCAGCGGAGAGATAAAGAGCAGCTATGTGAATTATGACCGGCTGCAGCAGGCGTTGCGGACCGCTCGCGCCGATGCTGTCTGGCCGGGATGGGGCTTTGTGGCCGAGCACGCGGATTTCTCCGATCTGTGCCGCAGTTTGGGAATCGTGTTCATCGGCCCGGATGGGGACGCCATGCGGCGGCTGGGCGACAAGATTTCTTCTAAGCTCCTGGCGGAGCAGGCGCGGGTACCGGTTGTTCCCTGGAGTGGAAGCGCGGTAGAAAACCTAGATGAGGCCATGCTTCAGGCTGAGCGCCTGGGTTACCCCTTACTGATTAAGGCTACGGCAGGAGGCGGCGGTCACGGCATCCGCCGCGTAGACTCGCCCGCTCAACTTCCTTCCGCTTTTGCCAGCGCCCGCTCCGATGCCTGCAAAGCGTTCGGCAATCCAACCGTTTTTCTGGAACAGGTGGTTCATGGGGTGCGCCACATTGAGGTCCAAATTATCGCCGATCATTACGGGACCACCTGGGCGCTGGGCGTGCGGGATTGCACTATCCAGCGACGCTATCAAAAAATCCTAGAAGAGTCACCCTCGCCGGCGCTCTCCGCGGAACAGGACTGGCAGTTGCGGGAAGCAGCAGTGCGCTTGAGCCGGACAGCCGATTATTACAATGCCGGAACCCTGGAGTTCTTGTACCAGCCGGAGAGCCGCCGCTTTCTCTTCATGGAGATGAATACCCGACTTCAAGTGGAACACCCGGTAACCGAATGCACCACCCAGTTCGACTTGGTCAAACTTCAGATTCACGTCGCTCGTGGTGGCCGCCTGGAGGGAACATCGCCGCAATCCAGCGGCCATGCCATCGAAGTACGGCTGAACGCGGAAGACTCGGATAACGGTTTTGCGCCGGCGCCGGGAATCGTGGAGCGGTTCAGGATCCCTACCGGTCCGGGCGTGCGTGTTGATGCTGGGTTGACCGAAGGGGACGCTGTCCCGGCGCAATTTGATTCCATGATTGCCAAGGTCATCGGCTACGGCCAGACCCGCGGGGAAGCGATTTCCCGATTGCGGCGGGCCCTCAGTGATGGGGTTGTCATCGTTCGGGGCGGCGCCAGCAACAAAGCTTTTCTTCTGCAGTTGCTGGCTCGTCAAGAGATTCTGGGCGGGGAGGCAGACACGGAATGGCTGGACCGCGTGGCCGGTAAGGGGGAACATGTTTCCCGGTCTTACGCTGACGTAGCTCTGGTCCAAGCCGCCATCGAGGCCTACGACTCGGAACTGGCGCTTGAGCAAACCCAGTTCTATGCCTCGGCCAGGCGCGGGCGCCCGCAGGTTCGGCGCGAAGCCGGTCGCGTCGTGGCCCTGCGTTATCGGGGAGTACCCTATCTGCCCACCGTCTACCGGTTGAGCCCTCAGGATTATAGGCTAGAGGTGGATGCATCGCGCATCGAGGCCCACAGTGAGCGACTGGGCGCATTCCAATCGTGGCTGACGGTTTTCGGGTGCCGGTTCAACGTCATCTCTGTGGTCCAGCCATTGAACTATCGCATCGAGGTGGATGGCCTGTCGCACCGTATTGACCGTGATGAGAGCGGCATTGTCCATGCTCAGGCACCGGCAGTAGTGGTTTCCGTCGCCGTGAAGCCGGGCGACACGGTTTCTCTTGGAGACCGCCTGGTTGTCCTGGAGGCCATGAAGATGGAGATGCAGGTCGTGGCTCCGTTTTCCGGCAAGGTTCGCCAGGTCATGGCGATCCCCAACGTGCAGGTGGATACTGGAGCACCACTGTTGCAACTGGAACCCGCCAGCGGCGAACAACCAATCCCCTCTGAGGAGAGGATCGTTTTTGGCAGCTCATTCCCGCCGTCCAGCAGCGAACCGAAGGCAGGTTTCTCCAGTGTGGACAACCTGGACGAACTTCGTCAGTTCATGCTGGGCTTTGATGTCAATCCGCTGCAGACGGCACAACTTCTTTCACAATGGGGTCGCAGTTGCCCCGGGCCGGAGGAAGAAGCGAGGCGGCGCGAGGATGAAATCCTCCATATATTCGTGGACATTTGCCGCTTGTTCCATCGCGAGCCCAATGTGAAGAGTTCCCACCGCGGGGAGGGTCCCAGCGCCGAAGTCCAACTCTTCACCTATCTGCACGCGCTCGATACCCAAGGCGATGGACTCCCCGCTGCCTTTCGCGAGGCACTCCGTTGTGCGCTTGCCCATTATGGGGTGCACGCCTTGGAGCGCTCGCCGGAATTGGAGCAAAGCTTGCTCTGGATCTACAAGTCGCATCAGCGTATTGAACAGCAGACGGCGGTCGTGTGGGCAATACTGGAAAGGCGCCTGGCGACATCGGATGGATTTGCCGCGAATGCAGATGCGTCCTTCCTGACCCTCCTGGACCGCATGATTGCCATTACCCGCGGATCCTTCCCTGGTATCAGCGATCTGGCTCAGGAGTTGCGTTATCGCTGCTTCGATCAGCCCATTTTCGAACGTGTCCGGAGGCAGGTTTACGAGCAGATGGAAGATCGCCTGGCATATCTTGCGGCTAATCCCCAGGCTGCTGACCGAAGTGAAAGGGTAAACGAGCTGATCGAATGCCCGCAGCCGCTGATGGGTCTCTTTTCCCGCCGATTCCCTGCCGCGGACGCTTCTTCTCGCCAATTGATGTTGGAGGTGCTCACCTCTCGCTATTACCGCGTGCAAGCTCTGCTGTGCTGTCAGCCGGCGACTGTGAATGGGCAAGGTGTTGCGTCTGCCCAATACGACGAGGAGGGCAAGCACGTCCATCTCTTCACCACCTGTGCCGAGTATGACCGGCTGAGGGAGGTAGGACAGGCGATGTTCCCCCTGATCAACGAAGTGCCGGCAGGGGATGAGGTGGCGATTGACTTCTATTTATGGCGTTTGGGCCCTGCAGCCGACCCAGAAGTAGTGCAGCGGGAAGTTGGATCCGAGCTCAATGGAATCGGCTTTCCCCGCCCCATCCAGCGCATCGTGGTGATCAGTGCGAGCCCGGATGACGGCCAGGGCAACAACCGCGTGCAGCATTTCACCTACCGCCTTCGCGAGGGCAGGTACGAGGAAAAAGAGCTGTATCGCGGCATCCATCCCATGATCGGGAAGCGGCTCAACCTCTGGCACCTCGCAAATTTCAAGATCCGGCGTCTGCCCTCGGTCGAGGACGTGTTCCTGCTCCATGGCACCGCCCGCGAGAACCCGAAGGACGAGCGCCTGTTTGCGGTTGCGGAAGTGCGCGACGTCACACCGGTGCGCGACGAGGCTGGGCGTATCGTGCAACTGCCCCACTTGGAGCGCATGTTCGCTGAAGCTCTGGCCAGCATTCGGCTGTACCAGTCACGCCGCGCTCTAAAGGACCGCCTTTACTGGAATCGCATACTCCTTTATGTATGGCCGCCGCTGCGTATGGACGTGGAAGAGTTTCATAACATTTTGCACCGCATGAGCTCTTCCTTGGATGGCCTGGGATTGGAACAAGTGATTGTACGCGTCCGGCTGCCGCATCCTCAGACCGGCAAACTGCGCGATATGATGGTACGCATTTCGCTGCCGGGTGGCGCCGGGATGCAGGTGACGATCCGCCCGGTCACCAGACTGCAGCCGCTCAAGTCCATGAGCGATTACGAGCAGAAAGTGGTCCGCATGCGCCGGCGCGGGCTAACCTATCCCTACGAAATCATCAAGATGCTTACGCCTACCCGAGAAGACATGCGTGCCGGTGTCCCGCCCGGCGATTTCGTAGAGCATGATCTCAATCCCGATGGTCGTCTCGTACCGGTCGGGCGGCCTTACGGACAAAACAAGGCCAACATTGTCACCGGCATCATCCGCAACTTTACCTCCAAGTACCCCGAGGGCATGACGCGCGTGCTGCTCTTGGGGGATCCCAGCAAAGACCTGGGCGCCATCGCTGAACCGGAGTGTCGCAGGATTGTGGCCGCCTTGGATTTGGCGAAGCAGATGCATGTGCCCCTGGAGTGGTTTCCCATTTCCGCCGGAGCCAAAATTTCCATGGACAGCGGAGTGGAGAATATGGATTGGATCGCGTGCGTCCTGCGCCGCCTGGTGGAGTTCACGCAAGCCGGCGGCGAGGTTAACCTGGTGGTGGACGGCATTAATGTGGGAGCTCAGCCTTACTGGAATGCCGAAGCGACAATGCTGATGCACACGCGGGGAATCCTCATTATGACTCCCAATGCAGCCATGGTGCTCACCGGGAAACGCGCTCTGGATTATTCCGGCAGCGTCTCCGCCGAAGACAATCAAGGCATTGGCGGGTATAGCCGTATTATGGGCATGAATGGAGAGGCCCAATACTGGGCGCAGGATATTCACGAGGCCTGCGATATTTTGCTGCGCCACTACGAACACACCTATGTAGCTCCGGGCGAGCGATTCCCCCGGCCTGCGCCTACCACCGACTCCCTTGACCGCGACGTGGGGGACTATCCTCACGATCATGACGGCGAAAATGGATTTTTGCGGGTGGGCGAGATCTTTTCCGACCAGACCAACCCTGGACGCAAGAAGTCATTCGATATCCGCAAGGTGATGATGGCCACGATTGACCAGGACCACCCGCCCTTAGAGCGATGGGGAGGGATGCAGGGCGCGGAAATGGCCGTGGTTTGGGATGCCCATCTGGGCGGCTATCCGGTTTGCCTGATTGGCATTGAATCCAAGCCAATGTCCCGGCTGGGCTTTGTTCCCGCCGACGGCCCGGACCAATGGACCGCCGGCACCCTGTTTCCTCTCTCCTCCAAGAAAGTGGCGCGTGCCATCAATGCCGCCAGCAACAATCGTCCGGTGGTGCTTCTGGCCAATCTCTCCGGATTTGATGGCTCACCCGAGTCCATGCGCAAGCTGCAACTGGAATACGGCGCGGAAATCGGCAGGGCGGTGGTGAACTTCAAGGGGCCGATGGTGTTTTGCGTAATATCCCGCTATCACGGCGGTGCTTACGTGGTCTTCTCACGAATGCTGAACGAACAGCTGGAGGTGGCCGCATTGGATGGGACCTACGCCTCGGTTATTGGCGGCGCTCCCGCCGCGGCCGTCGTTTTTGCCAGCGAAGTGGAAGCCCGGACGCGCAACGACCCGCGCCTGGAGGCTTTGAACAAGGCCATGGCCCAGGCCGACGGCCTGGAGAAAAGCCGTTTGCGCGCCCGCTCGAACGAACTGTTCAAAATCGTACATTCCGAGAAGCTGGGCGAGGTAGCAACCGAGTTTGACCGTATCCACAGCGTTCAGCGAGCGCTGGGAGTGGGGGCGCTGCATCACATTATTCCGCCCGCTCATCTTCGCCCTTACCTCATTCATGCGGTGGAAAAGGGCCTGCAATGCGAAACGAGAGCGGCGGAGGCGGCCTAGGGATCCGGAACTGGATGTTCGCCGCGACTATGAGGAACGTTTTTTGGCTGCAGCAGACAGAAGCGGATGTGCCGGCGGAGAATGATTGGCTCTGCGGCGCGGAAAAGCTTCGCCTCAACCGCATACGTTTTCCCAAACGCCGTGCCGACTGGCGCCTGGGGCGCTGGACTGGTAAATGCGCTTGCGCCGCTTACCTGGGCCGCTCTGCTCAGGCCCGCTTTCTGAGTGAGATCGAAATCCGCCCCGCTCTCTCGGGTGCACCCGAGGTCTTTGTTGGAGACCGGGCGGAGGCAGCTGCTATTTCGCTGAGTCACCGTGCCGGCACGGCCATGGTTGCGATCAGTGCGCCAGGCATCGCCTTGGGTTGTGATCTGGAGATTGCCGAGCCGCGCAGTGACGCGTTTATCGCCGATTACTTCACTTTGGAAGAGCAGCTTTTGTTAGCGCTTGCCCCAGCGGCAGACCGGCTTGCGCTAGTGGCCCTGTTGTGGAGTGCCAAGGAGAGCGCCCTCAAGGCTCTGCACGAAGGCCTGCGGCTCGATACCCGTTCTGTGGTCGTCAATCTCGGCGAACATCCTCAAATCTCACGCGACACCGCGCATAATTCTTCAGCACCGGGGCTGCCAACTTGGTCACAAGCTGCCTCCAACCGCAGCCAGAACGGTTGGCAAGCTTTCCAGGTTCGTTGCATCAGCTGCGATCACACCCTGCACGGCTGGTGGCAATGTGCAGGCAGTCTCGTGCGCACCGTGGTCGCAGACGCGCCACTGCTCCCACCTCTCTCAATGAACCCATTCTCTAGGCAAACGGAGTGAAAAAATAAGACCTTCCAAAAGGTCGGGCACGCTCGCCTCAGGGTGTCGTCCGCGTGCCGTTTACGCGAACGATGTGATTGTCGTGCACAGCGTGCCCGACAAGCTCTATTCAATTAAATACTCCATGAGGCCAGACACGACGGTGACGTTCCGCACCTCACCAGGTGACAGAGCGCCCAAAATGGTATGGCACTTTGCGGGCACGGTACGGGGCATCGCAAAGAGCCCTCAGCCGGTGAAGCCGTGGGCCTTCGAAGGGTCCTTTGTGCAGCCGCTTCTAATTCCCGCAGGGCGCAACGTTGCGCCAGTTGGGCACAACATCGTTCTCCACCTGCGTGCCATTGCTTCCATAGTTCAGGGTCAACATGCGGTTGGCGATTTCGCCGCACGAGGCGTCCTTCTCCACGTAATCCCATGAGCCCAGCGCGTACTTGTACTGCAGTTGCACACCTTCGCTGCCGCTCAACGTGATGGTCCAGTGGGTGGAGTCAATGCGTGTCAGGACTACACCGCCCGGATTCCAGTCCGGCAAGTTGCCGTCCAACTGGCTGAGAGTGCCGGCGACATATACCGACCGCCCTGTGCCATCGGTGCTTGCCGGAACCGTGACGTTGAAGACCAGGGTGACCTTGCGCGCCGCAGCCTGCGCCGACACCTGGTTCGAATTGGTAGAGCGATTGAAGGATAAGTCCACCGACCGCACCACATAGTAGTAGGTTGTGCCGCCAACCACCGCAGAGTCGGCGAACCCGGTGCCGGTGGTTGTGCCAATCACAGCGTAGGGCCCGCCGTCGGTGGTGCCGCGCAGCACCTCGTAGCCGTACAGGGTGGCATCGCCTGTTACAGCGTCCCAGGCCAATGCAATGCTCGCCGGCGATGTCATGCTCACCCGCAGGTTAGCGGGCGGAAACGGCGCTGTAGTGTCAGAGCTGGGGTTCACCGTCAGCTTGCCTGCCTGGCTGGGGCTGTAGCCGTTGCCGGTACCGTCGCGGTCGGCATAGACCCAGTCGCGGCCCGCGGTGGTGGTGTAGCGATAGGCGTAGTCGAAAGTTCCGACCACGTCCGGCAGCAGGCTGGCTACGAACTCATCGTTGTTGCCCGCATCTGTGTTGAAGGACGCTTCCACCCAGCTCCACGCCGGGTTGATGGAAGGATCGCTGTTCTCGGGGCCAAATCCCAGTTGCGCCCGCAACGTGGGCGTCTGACCCGGTTGATTAGTCACACCATCAATCCACACCTGCCCGTACACATTATCGGTACGGGTGACCGCGCTGATGGTGTGGGTCAGGGTTGGCGGCCACTGCAGGTTGGCCCAGCCGATGACGTAATGCGGCATGGCCGATACTTCATCGGAGAGCCCACTCTCGTTGCCGGCTGAATCCACCGCCGTGACCACGTAGTAGTACGTCACCGCGTTCGACAAACCGGTGTCTGTGAAGCTGGTGTCGGTGACCGGCGCGCTATTGACTTTGATGTAGCCGCCGCCGCTGACCGGGCTGTGGTACACGTTATAACTCACCGTGCCAGAGGCTCCGTTCCACGACACGGAAACCTGGGCGTTGCCTTCATTGGTGACGTGCAGGCCGGTGACTGCCTCAGGCGGCGTCAAATTAACGCCCTCGCTGGTGGCCAGCAGCACGCCGCTTTCTGGAGTCAGCGCAACCTGGAGCACGCCGCCGGAGACCGCTGCCGTAGTTCCCGTTGGATTATCCACGCCATAAATAGCCGACAATTGCAGCCCATTCGGGAAGTAGCCGCTTACCGGAATAAATAGCGTTTGCGGCTGCGGGCTGCGATTGATGGCCAGCACCGCGCCCTGAGAACCGGTCTTGCGGCCGATGGCAACGGCCTGATTAGCGTCATCAGCCAGCAGAGAGCGGAAATCACCATCGGTTAGCACTGGGTTCTGCTTGCGCAGAGAAATCAGCGACTGGTAGTGCGTGAACAGAGTGGTATCGGGAGTGCCGCCCAGGTCCGGCCAGGGATAGGTGCGGCGGTCGTCGGGATCGTCGTCGCCGGTCATGCCCACTTCATCGCCGTAATAGATAGTGGGCGCGCCCGGCAGCGAGAACTGGATCAGGGACGCCAGTTGCAGCCGCCGTTTGCCCTCGGTCAGATTGGCGGCATTGAGTTCCTTGTCAGCCTGGTCTTCGGTCCCGGGTGTAAGCGTCCACAGCAGCCGTTCGGTGTCGTGGCTGTCGAGCAGGTTCATCAGCGAGTAGTAAACGCTATCGGGGTAGTCTTCGCGGATCGAACTCAAGCGGGCAGCAAACTCCGAAGGCAGCAATTGCCGGCCGCTATCGGGGAATCCCTTGGAGTCGAAGCTCTGCGGCGCCAGGAAGCCGACCACCGCGTCGCGCAGCCGGTAATCCATGGTGCTGTCAGCGCGGTCTCCGCGCAGGAAGCGCAGCAGGGTCGAGTCCTTCTGCCAGAGTTCGCCGACGATGAGGGCGCTGGGCTTGGTCTGCTTCACCACACTGCGGAAGCTTTCCCAGTACCCGTCCGGGAAGGAGGGATCGCCCATCACGTCCAGCCGCCAGCCCGACGCGCCAGCCTGCAGCCAGCGGCGGGTTACGCTGTTCGTGCCAGTCACGAAATACTTCTGCACGGCGGAATTGCTCTTATTCAGGACGGGCAGGCTGTCGAAGCCGAACCAGCCGGTGTAAAAGGTGTCAGGTCCGCCGGATTCGGAAGGCGCACAGGGAGCAGGCTCAGTGCCGGCCGGCGGGCGGAAGAAGAACCAGCTGCGATATTGCGAGGAGGCCGACTCGCAGGCGCCAACCGTGGTGAACCGGCGATAGCGGTCGAAGAATGGGCTATCCGAGGACATGTGGTTGAACACGCCGTCGAGGATGATGCGCATGCCGCGCTGCGTTGTGTGCTTGGCAAGGTTGTCCCAGTCTTGCTGGGTTCCAAAATAGGGATCGAGCTGCAGATAATTCTGCGTGTCGTAGCCGTGGTTGGAAGCCGAATCGAAGATCGGGTTCAGGTACAGCGTGGTTACGCCCAGTGACTGCAGGTAGTCGAGTTCCTGATCAATGCCTTTGACGTCACCTCCGAAGTAGTCGCGGCCGCGCGGCGTCTCGCGCGTGGAACCTGAAGGCGGGTTGTTGTCGAAGCGCCACGGGCAGAGGCTGTCGGCTTCGGCATAGTTGCGGCAGTAACCTTCGGGCAGCGTTCCCCAGGGCAGGGCCAGAACCGGGTCGTCGTAACGCGGGTCACCGGTGTGGGGATCGTTGCTGTGCCGTCCATTGCGGAAGCGGTCGGGGAAAATCTGGTAAATGACGGCATCTCGGGGCCAGGCGGGCGCCGCGAAAGCTGGATCGTAGAACATGAGGGCATAGCTGTTGTCCACGATGGTGGAGGTCGGCGCACCCAGACCGCCGTCGAGCGCGCTGGTATTGTCCGCGTAGTACGCCGTGCTGGTGCCGTCGCTCACGATGAAGCGGTACCAGAGATTATCGGGCGTGGACGAGCTGAGCGTAGCCTCCCAGAAATCGCAGCTGTGGTTGCCCAGACCGGCCTGGTAGCAGGAGACGTCGCTGGCCACCAGGTTCATCTCCGTGAAGGTCTGGCTGGCAGTGTTCACGTCGTAAACGCGCATGAGCACACTGGTAACGTCGTTGTGAAATGTGCGGAAGCGAATCTTCACCGGCGTGCCGGCCGCAACCGCGCCCCCGGGTGAGCGGTAGAGCAGGTCACGGGAGTCGTGCCGCAGCCCGTCCCATTCCACGTTGTTGTCATGGCTGGCGCCGGCGGAGATGGTCAGCGAGTGGGTGCTGGGATTGTAGGTGAAGGTGACATCGGCCTGGCCGCCGGGCACGGTGAAGGGAATATTGGGACCGTTCTGCACCCCGCCCTGGCCATAATTCTCGTTCCAGCTCTCGTTGATAGCGACCTTTGCCTCGTAATTGCCGCCGGGAATCGTAGTGGTGAAGCTGTAGATGCCGCTGCCGCTGGGGTCTTCCAGCCAACTGCGCAGGCAGTCGGGCTGCCAGTCGCCGGAGCAGCCAATCTCGGACTGGAAACTGCCGGCCACAGTGGCGATTACGCTGTTGGCGCTGCTGGTAATCCAGTGCGTCTTGTGGTCGTAATAGAACTTGACCGGGGTGGCGGAAGAAAGCGACAGTCCAATATTGGCGCCGTCGGCGGTGGCGTTCGCGCCGTAATTCTCGGTCCAACTGCCATTCAGCGCGGCCTTGTACTCCCAGTTGCCGGCCGGCACATTGAAGGTCGCCTGCCACACGTCATCGGTAGCGTCATAGCCGAGTTTGGTGGCTTGGCAGGTTGGATCCCAATCGTTGGAACAGCCCAGTTGCGATTGCAGATTGCCCGCCACCACTACCATGGTCGGGTTCGGCGTGTTGGAGTTAGCGGTTGAGGGAAATCCAACAAGAATGGCGGAAATTATCAAGGCCAAAGACGCGTAGCGCAGGCAGGTCATCGCAATCACCTCACCGCATCAGAATCGGGGGGCCTTTGCCTCACCGAGGGTAAGTAAGAGAGTGAGTGAACTGGGGCCGCTCTAATGAGGCGACTGCTGTTTTTTATACGTAATATTTGCCATATTCTGTGACCGCCGTCACTTTGATCCGTAATTTTCGGGAGGCCGCAGTAGCCGAGGGAGATGTCGGAGCCGGCGCGATAAGCACCGGGGGGCGAGCCGGGTCAGCTCCCGGGAAGGGTCATCCGTTAGGAAAGAACTCTGCGAGTATGGCGGAATAACTACCACGCCCGCCAGTCTGCGGTGACCACCTTGGCCATTTCTTTGGCTGCGGCGTGCAGCCAGCCAGCAGACTGTTTTTTCAGATGCCGCTGAATTTCGCGAACGGCGTTAACGCTGCCCAGGTGGATGTTGGCGGTTTCGCTGCCCATAGCCCGCAGGAGTTTCAACTCGTCGCGATCGGCCGGCATGGCCTGCAGCTCCAGACGGCAGCAATGCGGCGAAAGACGCCGAATAATCCATTTGCCGCGCAAATGCAGGAAAGGATCGGGGCAGCGTGCCGCGCGGGAGACGATGGCCTGGTACATGACTTCGGTAGCGCTGTCGCTGCCTGCCGCCCAGTAGCACGC
>JBLMXE010000294.1:0-24862 GCA_050257615.1 Chlamydiota bacterium
GAGGGCTCCGCCGCTTTCCACCTCGATCACAAGCTGCCGTCCAGGGAAATCGAGCGCCGCCGCAAGCATCTGATGACCATTCAGCGCCAGATCAGCAAGCGCCGCAAGAAGGCTTTGATCGGCCGCGAATTTGACCTGCTGCTGGAAGGTCCGTCGCAGGAAACCGACCTGCTGCTGGAGGGGCGCACCGAAATGCATGCCCCCGAAATTGACGGCAAGGTGCTCATCAACGACCTGGGCGGCCGCGAGAACGTCCGTGCCGGCGAGTTCTACCGCTGCCAGATCACGGAAGCCCAGGACTATGACCTGGTCGCGAGAATTGTGTAATTAGGTAATTGTGTAATTTGTAATTGAGTAATTTGTAATTTGTAATTTTCCAACGGCTACCTTCTTCGATCGGGCCGCAGATCAGTATGGCCAGTTAGCAAGGCGGCCCGTAAGCTAGTGAGCTGGTTTTAAAATTATCCGATTACAGATTACTCAATTACTCAATGATCCCATGGCCCGTAAGCGAACGCTCAGCCTGCGCTGCCCCACCTGTAAGAAGCTGGTACTGCGCACGGACCCTGAGTTCCCCTTCTGCAGCGAGCGTTGCCGGCTCATAGACTTGGGCAAATGGGCCAGCGGTGGCTACGTGATTTCCACTCCCCTTACCGATCCCGAAGAGATGGGTTTCCAATCCGACCCCCGCGCCGGAGGGGAGAAACAAGAATCATCAACCCGGGACGATGCAGCGCAACGCAACATCCCATCGCGGCAAAAGCCACAATGACACCAGCCACGAACACCGGCACTGAAGGCGCGGCCGGCGCGGTTCGCCCCAAAGCCGGCAAGCCCGCCTGGCTCATCGCCACCTTCTTCGGCTGCGGGCGGATGCGGCCCGGCCCGGGGAGTTGGGCATCAGCGGCAACAGTGCTGTTGTGGTGGCTCATCTCACATGCTGCCGGCGCCAGCCTTCAGCTTCCCCTTGCGCTGCTGCTGGCGGCACTGGCCATCGCATTGGGCATTCCGGCGGCCACCCGGGTGGCGCGGGAGAGCGGCGTCTCCGATCCCTCGTTTGTGGTCATTGATGAGGTGGCGGGCCAGATGATCGCCCTCATCGCCGCCCCGGTACGATGGAAAACTCTTTTGGCCGGCTTTATACTTTTTCGGGTGTTCGACATTGTGAAGCCGCCGCCGCTGCGCCGCCTGGAGAAAATTCCCCAGGGCGCAGGCATCATGCTGGACGATGTGGGAGCGGGTTTGTATGCGCTCTTCATCTTGCAGACGGCGCTCCACTTCGGCTGGTTGCGGTAAGTTCCGCTGCGAACGCTTGAGATTGCGAGGATGGGCATCTCCGAACGGCTGCTGGGCAAGAAAAACGTGAATGGCAAGCCGCGCATTGACACGGTTCGCCCCGCGGCCGCCCTGCCTGGAGGCGAGGTCCGCATCATAGGCAGCGGCCTGCGCCCTCCCGAACTGCGCCGCCCGCGCGTCCAGTTTGGCGAGGTGGAAGGCGCGGTGCTTATCAGCTCCGACGACTTTCTTGTCGCCCGCGTTCCCGACGGCGCCATGACCGGCCCGGTGGTTGTCTCCACCAACGGCAACACCAGCAATGCCCACGAGGTGAAGGTCGCCGTCACCATCGCGGAAAACCTTCATCCCGTCACCAATCCCGCCGTTGATTTGGAAGGTAACATCTATGTGACATTCTCCGGCTCCCGCGGCCAGAAGGTGCCGGTTGCCATTTACAAGATTGATACCAACTACGCGGTCAAGCCTTTTTTGGCGGAGATGATGAACGCCACCGCCATCGCCTTCGACCGAGCCGGGCAGATGTACGTTTCCTCCCGCTACGACGGCACGGTTTACAAGGTTGCGCCTAACGGCACCATGTCCGCTTACGCCGAGGGCATGGGAGTGGCCACCGGCTTAGCCTTCGATAAGGAGGAGAACCTATACGTGGGCGACCGCAGCGGCACCATTTTTAAAATTGCCCGCGACCGGCAGATTTTTGTGTTTGCCACCCTGGAGCCCAGCGTCTCCGCTTACCACATGGCCTTCAGCGCCAGCGGCGACCTGTTCGTGACGGGGCCAACCACCTCCAGTTTTGATTCCGTCTATCGGGTTGACCCCCACGGCAGCGTGAACGTGTTTTACCGCGGACTGGGACGTCCGCAGGGGTTAGCCTTCGACGTGGATGGGAATCTCTATGTGGCCGCGTCCCTGGGGGGCAAGCGCGGCATTGTCAAACTCACTCCCGATGCGCAGGCCTCTCTCGAGGTCGCCGGCCATGGCCTGGTCGGGCTCGCCTTTGCCCCCGGCCGTTCCGCCATCCTGGCCGCCAGCAACGCCGTCCACCATCTTTCCTGGGATATCCAGGGCAAACCATTACTGCCCCAGGAAGCCTAGAACCAGTTGTCAGTTCTCAGTTCTCAGTCGTCAGTTCTCAGTTGTCAGTTCTCAGTTGTCAGTTGTCAGTTGTCAGTTCTCAGTTCTAGTTCTCAACCCCCTTTCCAGCCCGACGTTTTGACGCTGAGGAATAGCTGCACGATATGAGATCATTTCCAGTTGCTGACAACTGGTAACTGACAACTGATAACTGCTTTATGAACGCTGAGATCATCGCCGTGGGATCGGAGCTGCTGACGCCGTTTCGTCAGGACACCAACTCGCTCTACCTCACCGATAAGCTCAACCAGCTCGGCGTGGAGGTGGCGTACAAGACCATCGTGGGCGATAGCCGCGAGCATCTGGCGGAGATCACGCGCTTGGCCCTGAGCCGCGCCGGCCTGGTGATCCTGATGGGTGGCCTGGGGCCGACGGAAGATGATTTGACCCGCGAGGCCGTGGCCGATGCGCTGGAGTTGCCGCTGATCCGCGACCCTGGCATTGTGGAGGCCTTGCGCCAGCGTTTTTCCAAGCGCGGCTTCAAGTTCACCGAAAATAACGCCAAGCAGGCTGACATTATTTCCGGCGCGACGGTTCTCACCAACCGCAACGGCACCGCGCCGGGGCAGTGGATCACCGGCAGCTATGACGGGAATGAAAAGATCATCATTCTGCTCCCCGGCCCGCCGCATGAACTGAAGCCGCTGTTCGAAGAGCAATGCCTGGAGCGCCTGCGCGAACATCTTCCGCCCGCCTTCATTGCCAGTCGCGTACTCAAGGTGGCCATGCTGGGCGAGTCCCATCTGGATGACCGCATCGCACCCATATACCGGCGTTATCACAATGTGCAGACCACCATCCTGGCCTATGCGGGGGAAATTGAAATTCATCTGCGGGCGCGGGCCGATTCCCTGGAGGTAGCCCAGCAGCGCGTGGACAAGCTGGCGGAAAAGCTGGAAGACGAACTGGACGAGTACGTTTTTTCCCGCCAGGGCGAATCGCTGGAGCAGATTGTCGGCTATTACCTGCAGATGCGGAACGCCACCGTGGCCGTGGCCGAATCCTGCACCGGCGGACTGATCGGCGAGCGCATCACTTCCGTGAGCGGCAGCTCGCGCTACTTTGTCGGCGGCGCTATGGTTTATTCCAATGAATTGAAAAATAAATTCGCGGAGGTCCCCAAGGCGCTCATTGCCGCGCATGGCGCGGTCAGCCGTGAAGTGGCCATTGCCATGGCAGAGGGCATTCGCAAGAAGTGCGGCGCCACGTGGGGGCTGGCCGTCACCGGCGTTGCCGGCCCTACCGGTGGAACGGAAGAAAAACCTGTGGGCCTGGTCTTCCATGCTCTGTCTAATGGTGAGGCAACGGAAGTGGTGGAGCGCAAATTTCCCGGCGACCGCGAACGCGTACGCTGGTGGGCTTCGCAGCAGGCCCTGGATATGCTGCGCCGAAAGCTGATGTAATCGGCACCTGGCATTTTTAGTTGTTGGCATTTGGCCCTTGGGACCATTGCCGGACCCGGCGTGCACTTCGTCGTGCGGTGCCGCTGGAATGACTGGCTATATCTGCCGCGACGGTGGGTAGGATTCGCAGAGGGCTCTGATGGCGACACGTTCGAGGTCATTCAGGTTGACGAACTCGAAGCCATAGTGAAAGCTGCGGCGATTGCGGACTTCCGCACAAACCCGGAGCGCGGGCGCAAGCTCCAGGTACACGGTTCTTCCGGGGGTAAGGTGCTCCGGCAGGATCGCGTCGAGACCGCCCTCGCCGATGACGAGGCATCGCCCTCTCAAGGGCAAGTTCGATGGCGTGCGGGGTTCCACGATAGCCCGCACGGGGCGATCAACCCGGTATCGGGGGAAGCGCCGCTTTTGCATGCCTCGGAGCATACATTGAGGCGCGGTCTGCCACGAAAGTCACCGAAGAACATGGCCGCAGGGTTTCTCAGGGACGGGCGTTGTTCGTGCAGACGTCTTCGAAAAGGAGCGTACACGGAGACCGGAAATAGTCACACTGACGACCTTGCCCCCGGCCCGGGCAAGGAGCGTGTGTGATGGAACGTATATTCGCCGAGTAGACGTTCGCCACCTGCGTCATCAATGCTGACCAGCCGCGCGATCATTTTGGACGTCGGTGCAGCTTTCCAGTATGAGCTCGACTCCTGGTAGGCCACAGTGCCGGCCCCGATGGGGATGTCGGCCAGACGGAACTGTTCGGCGCCACGCTCATCACAGATGCAGAGGTCCACTCGTTTTGTTCCGCGCAGGTCTGCGGCAAGGCGGCCAATGAGAATGTCATCCTCCGCTGTCACGGTGCACTGGACCGACCCTCCAGGGGGAGGGGCGTACTCTCGGACACGCAAGCCTTCCTCGGCCGCACGCCTCAGAAATGCGTCGCTCACGATCATTCGCAAGCATCCCTCGCGTGCCAAGCTGCGGACTCCTTCGGCAAGGGCGATCACTTCGCGGAGCCGCGCCCCGCATTGGTCGCAGTCAAACAGATGCTCCTCGACAGCTTCTTCTTCGGGACCTGCCAGCGCGCCGACCCAATAGTCGGCGAGGACCGCTGCGTCCATGGGATTTGAACAGGTTTTTCGATCACTCCCATTTCCGATTGTCATCCTCCAACTCCCATGCACTCACGCAACTCGTGGATGGCCCGGTGGCGAATTACCCGCACGTTGGCCTGGGAAACCCCCAAAAAATTGGCGACATCCGCGCCTGTCTGCTCGTCATAGAAAGTCATGACGACTACGGCACGTTCGCGCTCTTTCAGATTCTGCAAGCAGCGGCTGAGCAAGTCGTGATCAAGGTTTGGCTTAGCCCACTTCACCGCTGCCTGCGCTAATAGATCCGCTGCAAACTGTTCGAGCAGGCGTTGTCTTCTTTGAGCGCCGCGGCGCAGGTCGAGGACCGTCATCCGGCACGTTCCCAGGACGAAAGATGTGAGCTTCTCCGGTTCACGCAGACGACCCGCCCGTAGAGCCTCCAGCGTTGTAATCAGAACCTGTTGTGTCAGGTCATCCGCGGCATGTTCGTCCCGCAAGTGACGCAGACCATAGAGCCGAACCCGGGGAGCCATGCGGCGGAACAACTCGGCCTCGGCTTCACGCTCGTTTCCGGAGCCGATTTGCCGCACCAATTCAGCGTCGTTCAGTTCAATGTCCATCCATACACATTTTATGTGTAACGGGGAGCCTGTTCGTTACACATCCGAGGTATCAAACACGGACCATTATAAAGAAGGCGGTCCGCACAGAGACTAAGGAGCAATGCCTCGTGATCGCAAATCAAGAAACAAGCACCCGTGTGGATGAAGTCGCGGCTGGTATCTATCGCATTTGTACCCCGCTGGACGTGATTCCTGGAGGATTTACAGTCAATTCATACCTTCTGACCGACGACGAACCTCTGCTGTTCCACACCGGTTACCGGAAGCTATTCCCGGTCACCCTCAAGGCCATAGAGAAGGTGATGCCGGTTGCGAAGCTTCGCTGGATCGGTGGATCACACTTTGAAGGCGATGAATTCGGTGCCCTGAATGACTTTCTGGCAGCCGCACCCGAAGCGACGCCGTTTGGCGCCGAAGTGGGCGTGCTGACATCTCTCAATGACTTTGCCGCCCGCCCCGCCCGCGGGTTCGGGGATGGCGAAGAGTTTTCCATCGGCAGCCGCCGCCTGAAGTGGCTCTACACACCGCACGTTCCGCACGGCTGGGATTGCGGCGTTCTATTCGATCTATCCACTAAAACGTTGTTCTGCGGAGATCTGTTCACGCAGCCGGGTGCGAACATGCCGCCCCTGACTGAATCGGAAGTGCTCACCGCCAGTGAAGGGATGCGCGAGATGTTGGACTATTACGCCCACGCGACGAGCACAACCGCTATTTTAGAGCGCTTGGCAAGTCTTCATCCCTCAACCCTCGCCTGTCAACACGGCAGCGCTTATCGTGGTGACAGCGCCGTACTGCTCCGCGAGCTCGCCGCTACAATCGAGAAGGGAGACGGCAGGCCGTCTGCACCATCGCTTGCCGTCACCAGTTAGGCGGCAGGCATTCGCAAAGAGTGTGGCGCCCCCTGTCTAACGGCGAGGCGACGGAGGCGGTGGAGCGCAAGTTTTCCGGCGACCGCGAACCGTGCGCCGGTGGCTTCACAGCGGGCGCTGGACAGGCGGCGACGCAAGCTGATGCAGAAGCAATCAGCAGTTAGCCTTAGCACTTAGCCCTTGAACGTTCTCGGTGGGTATGCAACAACTCTAAACGGACTAAATGCTAATCGCTAAAGGCTAACGGCTGATCTCATGCGCCTCTTCGTCGCCCTCGATCTTGAGCCTTCCATTCGCGAGCGCATCGCACGCTTTCTTGACGGCGTACGCGAGTTCGCTCCCGATGCGCGCTGGGTACACGCGGAGTCGCTCCACCTGACCTTGAAGTTCATCGGCGAGCAACCCGACCGCAAGCTGGAGGCGATGCAGCAGGCATTGGCTGCCATCGTTTCGCCGCCAAGCAGCCTCCATCTTCACGGCTACGGTTTCTTCCCCACCGCCCATTCGGCGCGCGTGTTCTGGGTGGGCGTGGAGGCTGATGAAAACCTCAGCAAACTGGCCAGCCAGGTGGAACATGCGCTGGAGCCCGCAGGCATCCCCTCGGAGGCCCGCGCCTTCAGCCCGCATCTGACCCTGGCGCGCGGCAAGTCGGCCGCCCCGCAGCGCCGCCCCGACGATCGCCCCAACCGCAGCTTCCAGCGCTTGCAGGAAAAATTAAGCGCCCTGCCCCCTCCCGACTTCGGTACAATGACCGCCCGCGAGTTCTTTCTTTATCAGAGCAAGCTCTCGCCCGCGGGTTCGCAGTACACTCAGTTGCAGCGTTTCCCGTTGACTTGAGTGCGGCTATGTTGGCGCAATCCTATTTCGCGGCGGTTGCTGTGCTCGCCTATCTGCTGGGCTCCATTCCCTTTGGTTATCTTTTAGTGCGGATTTTTAGCGGAGCGGACATACGCCAGAGCGGGAGCGGCAACATCGGCGCCACTAACGTGGCGCGTTCCTCTCCTGTGTTGGGCCTCGTGACCTTGCTGCTCGACGCTGCCAAAGGTTTCGTTGCCGTCTCCGTGGCGGCTGCTTGGGCCGCCCACTCCGTGCATGGCCGCCCGTCCTATGTTTATTCAGCAATGGCCTTGGCTGCCCTATGCGCCGTATTGGGACACATGTTCTCCGTGTGGCTGAAGTTTCGCGGCGGGAAAGGGGTCGCTACGGGTGTGGGCGCATTTGTGGCCATTGTTCCCAAGGCGGTGCTGGTTGCAATCTGTGTATTTGCCGCGCTGGTAGCCGTTTCCCGCTATGTCTCCCTGGGTTCGATTGTGGCCGCTGCTGCGCTTCCCGCCTTCATCTATCTGCTTTACATCAGGCCCGGCGTTCCCATGCACAGTGTGCTGGCCGCCTCTGTAGCCGCTTCCCTGCTCATCATCGTCAAGCACCGCCAGAACATTTCCCGCCTGCTCGCCGGTGCCGAGCCCCGCTTTTCCCTGAGGCGCGGATGAAGGGAGAGTGTGCGTGAGCGACATCGCCGTGATCGGCGCCGGCGCCTGGGGCACCGCCCTGTCCATCGTCCTGGGACGTAAGCGCACCCACTCGGTTCGCCTCTGGGCCTATGAGCGCGAGGTGTGCGATTCCATCACCCGCACTCGGGTCAACGAACCCTTCCTGCCTGGCTACTCTGTTCCTGAGACAGTCGCCGCCACCAGCAGCCTGCAGGAGGCGCTGGCGGGCACCGAACTGGTGGTCAGCGTCATGCCTTCCCACCACTGCCGCCGCCTGTTCCGCGAAATGGCCCCCCTGGTCCGCCACGACATGCTCTTCGTTAGTGCCACCAAGGGCGTGGAGAACGACACACTTTCGCGCATGACCGAGGTGATCACCGACGTGCTGCAGGAATTGGCCGGGTTTCGTCCCCGTCTGGGCGCTCTCAGTGGACCTTCTTTCGCCCGCGAAGTGGCGCGTGGCGACCCCACTGCTATCACCGTTGCTTCCCACGATCTCGACCTGGCGCAAACCGTGCAGGGTGCGTTCAGCGATCCTGCCTTCCGTGTGTATACCAGCGAGGATGTGGTGGGCGTGGAATTGGGGGGCGCGCTCAAAAACATCATTGCCATCGCCGCCGGCATGTGCGACGGCCTGGGTTTGGGGCACAACTCGGTGGCCGCCCTCATCACACGCGGCCTGGCTGAGATCACCCGCCTGGTGGTGGCCTGTGGCGGCCATCGCGAGACTATGGCTGGCCTGGCCGGGCTCGGCGATCTGGTCCTTACCTGCACCGGCGAACTCTCCCGCAATCGTTCCGTCGGTGTGGAACTGGGCCGTGGTCGCAAGCTCTCGGACGTGGTGGGCGGCATGCATGGCATGGTCGCCGAGGGCGTGCTCACCACCAACGCCGCCGTTGGCCTGGCCCGCCAGTATGGCGTGGAGATGCCCATCACCCAGCAGGTACACGCCATCCTGCATCAGGACAAATCCCCGCGCGACGCCATTCATGAACTGATGACCCGCCGTGCCACCAGCGAAGTAGGGCTTTACCGCAATTCCAAGTGAGTAACTGAGTAGTTGGTAGTTGGTAGTTGGTAGTCACACCTCCAGCTACTAACTACCAACTACCAGCTACCAGCTGCTCGGTACTGTGTCTGGCAGTACTTTCGTAACCGGCCCTGTACCCCCGTTTCCCCCGCTCTCTCCTCTCTTCACAGTAGAATTTCTCAGGCTCCCCCCAACTAGAGCACAGGTGTAAGACGAGCAGGGATTCCTTGTTCAAGAAGCTACCCATTCCCGCGCGCATTCCCATCCTCTACCTGATCGTCAGCGTCCTTCTGCTGGTCAGCGTGGTCCCCATGTATTTCTATTCGCAACAGATGATTGCGATGAACCGGGACCGGCTGAAGACCAACGAAATGATGTTGCAGAACACCATCACCCGCTCCCTGGCCGACAACATTTCTGAGCGCCAGGCCACCGTGCGCCTGATGCTCAACAACCTGTCTGCCGCTATCCAGATCGCCAGCGGTGGCGATCTCAGCAGCAACCATGTGAGCGCCCCCGAACTGCGCGCCCTGGTGGAAAACTTTGTTTCTTCTTCCGATAATCTGGTCTACGCTACCCTGCTGAATTCGCAAGCTAAAGGCATCTCTGCCGGCCGTATCGCGCCGGATGCTTTTCTGCAGCGCGAACTGGAACGCGCCTTCGCCGCCGCCCGCGACGGCCGCATCTACAATGGCGACGCCCTCACCGCCTATGGTGGCAAGTCGCCGCGTACCATCATGTTGGTAAGCACGCCCATCATGGCCGGCGGGCACTTCATCGGCATGCTGGGCGCAGTGGTTGATCTCCAGTTCCTGATCCGCCGCATGCAGGAGGTGAGCACCGGAGGATTGGTCACCTACGTAGTGGACCGGCAGGGACGCCTGGTGGCCGGCGTGAAGCCCGAATATGCCACTGGCCAGGACATGACCAACCTGGACATCGTCAAAAACTTTGTGGAACAGGGCGGCCGGGCGCAGTTCGTGGCCACCAAGGAATTCAACATCACCACTGGCCGCCAAACTGAGTCCATGCTGGGCACCTACAGCCCCGTGCCTTCGCTGGAATGGGCGGTCATCGCGCACAAGCCGCAGCGCGAAGCCTATCGCGGCATCTACGAGATGCAACGCACCGCCGGCCTGCTGGCGCTACTGGCCGTGCTCATGAGTGTGGGCATCAGCAGCTTTGCGGCCCGAAAAATCACCCATCCCATTCAGGTTTTAACCGATACCAGCCGCGCCATTGCCCGCGGCGATTTCTCGCAGCGCGTCCAGCTCACCAGCCGCACCGAAATCGGCGAACTGGCCCAGACCTTCAACACCATGTCCGAAGATCTGGAGCGCTTTGTTGCCGACCTCAAGCGGGCGGCGGAAGAGAATCGCGCGTTGTTCATGAACTCCATCCAGATGCTGGCCGGCGCGGTTGACGAAAAGGACCCCTACACCCGCGGCCACTCCGACCGCGTCACCCGTTATTCCGTGCTGGTGGCCACCGAGATGGGCCTGGAGAGCGAATTCATCGAGAAGGTGCGCATCTCCGCCCAACTGCACGACGTGGGCAAGATCGGCATTGAAGATCGCGTGCTCAAGAAGCCGGGCGCCCTCACTCCGGAAGAGTACGAGATCATGAAGACGCACACCACCAAGGGCGCCAATATCCTGCGCCCGGTGAAACAGCTGGCGGAAATGATCCCCGGCATCGAACTGCACCACGAATCACTCGACGGCCGCGGCTATCCCTATGGCTTGAAGGGCGATCAAATTCCCCTCATGGCCCGCATTATCGCGGTAGCCGACACATTTGACGCCATCACTACCAACCGCCCCTACCAGGCAGCGCACGACCATGCTTATGCCGTGCGCATTATCAGTTCCCTGGCCGGCAAACGCTTCGATCCCAAAGCTGTCGCCGCCCTGACCACCGTTTTTCATCGTGGCGATCTGGACACGGGCACCTCGGCCGCTCCCCAGACTCCTCCGCCGGTTGAGACGGTGGAATTGCCTGCCGACGTCGCGGCCACGGTGGAGAGCGGGCGCTACTAAGAGCACCTGGTCTTTCTCTCTGCCTTTTCCTATTTTGGGAATCGCTGCCCTCTGCAACCACCCGTCATGCATTGCTGTTGGGCCTGACCGTTCTCGCAGATATAATCGCGAGACTTATGCAGCTCGAAAAAGGGTCACGACTGGGTCAGCACGAAATCATCTCTCCCCTTGGCGCCGGCGGCATGGGCGAGGTGTACCGCGCCCGCGATGCTTCCCTGGGCAGGGAAGTTGCTGTCAAGATTCTTCCTGCCTCCTGTTCCGGCGATGCGGATCGCTTGCGCCGATTCACCCAGGAAGCCCAAGCCGCCGCGGCTCTAAATCACCCCAACATCCTCGCCATTTACCAGATTGGGCAGGAGCGCGAACTGACCTACATCGCCTCAGAACTGCTGGAGGGCGAGACCCTGCGCGAGCGGCTGCGCAGTGGCCCTTTGCCCGTCCGCAAGGCGCTGGACTACGCTCTGCAGATAGCGCACGGGCTGGCCGCTGCCCATGACAAGAGCATCGTGCATCGCGACCTCAAGCCCGAGAACATCTTCATCACCGCCGATGGCCGGGTGAAAATCCTTGACTTCGGCTTGGCCAAACTGACCCGCTCCGAGGAATCGTCTTCCGCTGACCACGCAACCATGTCAGCGGCGACCGAAGCCGGCAAGGTACTGGGCACTGTGGGCTACATGTCGCCGGAACAGGTTCGTGGCAAGCCAGTAGACGCTCGTTCCGACCTCTTCAGTTTCGGCGTGATTCTCTACGAAATGCTTTCCGGCCAGCGCGCTTTCCATGGCGAGTCTTCGGCCGACGTCCTGAGCGCTATTCTGCGCGAAGAACCGCCCGACCTCGCCGCCAGCAACCGCAACGTCCCACCCGCGCTGCAAAGGGTCGTCCGACATTGCCTGGAGAAAAATCCCCAGGAACGATTTCAGTCGGCGCGCGACCTCGCCTTCCAGTTGGCAGACGTCTCTTCGCCTTCCAGCACCAGCGCCATTTCCGCCCCCATCGCCAGCCCGCATTCACGCCGCTGGCTGCCGGCCGCGGCCGCTGGGGTCCTCTTGCTCGCCATGGCTGCCGCCGGACTGTTTCTGGCCGGGCGCCGTTTCACCAGTAGTCCGCAGCCCAGTTTTCATCGCCTCACCTTTCGCCGCGGCACCATCCTGACCGCCCGCTTCGCGCCCGATGACAAAACCGTGGTGTATGGCGCCGCCTGGGACGGCAACAAGCCGGAAGTGCTCCTCGTGACTCCAGATAGCCCGGAATCGCGTTCTCTCGGCCTGGCCAACACCGACGTATACGCTGTGTCCTCTACCGGGGAACTGGCGCTCTCCCTGCGCAATCGCGATCCCCTGCCGCCCACCTCTGGCACCCTCGAGCGCGCTGCCCTGCTGGGCGGCGCCGCTCCCCGCCCCGTCATGGACGGCGTGGAGTTTGCTGACTGGGGTACGAATGGCTCCCTGGCTGTCACCCTCGACACCGGTGTCGGTGACCGCCTGGAGTATCCGGTCGGCGCCTCCCTCTACACCAAAGAGGGCCCCATTCATGACATCCGCGTTTCTCCCGATGGCCAACTGGTAGCGTTCTGGGAGGTCGAAAAGAGCAGATTCATCATCAGCGTGGTGGATCGGCAGCGCAACCGGCGTTCTCTTTCCCGCGAAATGATGAGCATTCACGGGTTGGCCTGGGCTCCCTCCGGCAACGAGATCTGGTTCGCGGGGCAAGCTCCAGATTCGAGCTGGGGTGTGTATGCCGTCTCGCTCTCCGGCAACCAACGACTGGTCCTGCGTCTCACTGGCCCGGCTCGCCTGTACGACATTTCCCGTGACGGCCGGGTGCTGCTTGCTTTCGAGGATCGCGAGATCGGCATTCGTTATTCTGCCAACTCCGGCGTGGAGCGCGACCTTTCATGGCTGGATGGTTCGGTTCTTGGCGCGCTCTCCGGCGACGGTTCGGAGATGCTGTTCAGCGAAATCCAGGAAGCCGGCGGGCCCGAAGGCTCGGTTTACCTGCGCAAGAGCGACGGTTCCCCTCCCGTGCGCCTGGGCAGCGGCCTGGGACTCAGTCTTTCTCCCGATGGCAAGTGGGCCCTCGTCTTGTCACGCTCGCGCACCCAATTGCATCTGCTGCCTAGCGGAGTAGGCGAGCCACAGCTCATCAAAGGCGATTTTGCCTATTATTGGCCGCAAGCCGACTGGCTCCCCGGCGGCAAGCGGATTGTCTTTATCGCCGCGGAACCGAAGCACGATCCGCGAATCTATGTGCAGGACCTTTCCGGTTCGCCGCGCGCCATCTCGCCGGAAGGACTGATTTACGGCGCTCTGCCCTCGCCCGACGGCCGTTACATTGCCGCCGCGATCGCCGGCAAGGGCTTGCTGCTCTCGCCTGACGGCGGCCAGCCGCAACCTCTTCCCGGCTTGGCCCCGGACGAAACACCTGTTGCGTGGAACGCTGACAGCCGCTCCCTGTTTGTAACCAAGGCGGGCATGACCGCCCCCGTATATCGCATCGAGTTATCGTCCGGCAAGCGTGTTCTATGGAAGGAACTGGCGCCTGCCGATCGCGCCGGCATCACCGATGTGTCCCATATCCGTATTCTGCCTGACCAGAGCGCCTACGCGTATTCCTATGATCGCGTGCTCTCAGAGTTGTTCACGGTGGAAGGATTGAAGTAGCCGGCTGAGAGGGCTCACTCCCCGTACGGGTCCTTGAGATAACCCTCCAGCGCGAAGTCCTCCCCAAAGCGGTGCAGGGTGAAGGAGCGAATGTAGGCCGCCTCACTCATGCGGCGGAAGCCGGGCCCGGCGGCGAAGGGCACGGAACCGGTGCCGGCAAGGATTTTGGGAGCGTAGTAAAGAAAGACTTTATCCACCACTCCGGCGGCCAGCGCGGCCCAGTTCACCATGGCGCCGCCTTCGATCAGCAGGCTGGTGATCTCCATTTCCCCCAGGCAGGCCACAATCTCCTTCATGCCGGGGCGGCCGTTGCCCGAGCCCAGGCCTACCTGCTTCACCCGCAGGCCGTGTTCTTCCAATTGCTGACGCTTCCTTTCTTCGGCGAACGAGCAGATGACCAGCACATCGTCCTTTACCGTCTTCACCAGGCGGGACTCCAAAGGCAGGCGCAGTCGGGAATCCACAATGACGCGCAGCAACGGCCGGCGGCGCCGCAGTCCGCTGCGGTCGGTGAGCAAAGGGTCGTCGGCGATGACAGTACCCACGCCCACAAGAATGGCGTCGTGCTGGTGGCGCAATTGCTGCACGTGGGCGCGGGCGGCCTGGCTCGTAATCCAGCCGCCGCTCACCCCGCCCGCTCCCAGCGCGGTGGGATTGGCGGATTCGCCCGGAGGGGGTGCGATTTTGCCGTCCAGCGTCATCGCCGCCTTGAGCGTGACCAGGGGCGTTTTGTGGCGGATGTATTTCGCGAAAGATTCGTTGAGCTTGCGGGCTTCTTCCGCCCCCGGCCCAATTTCAACTTCAATTCCGGCAGCTTGCAGCCGGGCAAAGCCCTGGCCGGCAACCAGCGGGTTAGGGTCGGGCATGGAAGCCACTACTCGGCGGACGCCGGCGGCGATCAGCGCGTCGGCGCAGGGTCCGGTGCGGCCCTGGTGGCAGCAGGGCTCCAGGTTGATGTACAGTGTGGCGCCGCGGGCCCGTTCACCTGCCTGTTCCAGCGCCAGAACCTCCGCGTGCTTCAGCCCCTCATAGGTGTGGCTACCGAAGCCCACGATCTGGCCATCGTTGACCAAAATCGCTCCCACGCAGGGGTTGGGCGAAGCCAGGCCGATACCCTGGCGCGCCAGTTCCAGCGCTTTCTGTATGTAGCGTTCGTCACTCACGTTCGTCACGGAAGACCGATTCACCACTGAGGCAAAGAGGCACAGAGGATTTTAGATTGAAGAATGAAGATTGACGATTGAAAACCCGAGGGCAGTGCAGTTTGCGTCCTTGCGTTACCACCCCGCTATTTCCGGCAGGGATCTGACTCAGGTCTGGCCATGAGAAGACTGCGAGATCGTGGCACCAGAGGTTTCTAAATCGTCAATCATCAATCTTCAATTTCCTCTGTGTCTCTGTGCCTCTGTGGTGAATTGGTTTTATTCGAACAGCGAATCCACGAAGGCCTGCGGATCGAAGGGCAGCAGGTCGCCCGCCTTTTCGCCCACGCCCACATAGCGCACGGGCAGGCCGAGTTCGCGCGTGATAGCCACCACCACTCCGCCTTTGGCTGTGCCATCCAGCTTGGTCAGCACAATGCCGGTCACGCCGGAGGATTGGGTAAAAAGCCGCGCCTGCTGCAGCCCGTTCTGGCCGGTGGTGGCGTCCATGATGAGCAGAGTTTCATGGGGCGCGCCGGAAACAATGCGCTGTGCCGTGCGCCGCATCTTCTCCAGTTCGGCCATCAGGTTGACCTTAGTGTGCAGGCGCCCCGCTGTATCCACGATGACGTAGTCGGTTTGCCGGGCTTTGGCCGCCTGCAGCGCGTCGAACAGCACGGCAGCCGGGTCGCCGCCCGGCTTGGTCTTGATCACTTCCGTGCCCGTGCGCGTGCCCCAGATTTCCAATTGCTCGATGGCGGCGGCGCGGAAGGTATCGGCGGCGCACAACAGCACCGACTTGCCGTCCCCGCGCAAAACATTCGCCAGCTTGCCGATGGTGGTGGTTTTGCCGGTGCCGTTCACCCCCACCACCAGAATGACCTCCGGTTTGCCCTCCACCTTCTGTCCCGGCCGTGCGTTGCCCTGGGTGAGGATGGTGAGCAGTTCCTCCTTCAGCAGGCGCTTCAGTTCCGCCGCATCTTTGATCTGCTTGCGGTCCGCCTTGTCACGCAGTTTCTCCAGCACCTCGTGTGTGGTAGTCGTGCCCAGGTCGGCCCCGATCAGAGTGGCTTCCAGGTCATCCAGCGTGGAACGGTCAATTTCCTTATGGAAGGAAACTACATCCTCCAGTCGCTCGCTCAGGTTCTCGCGGGTGCGCGTGACCGCCTGCTTCATGCGGTCCAGGAAACCGGGTTTCTGCTCTACGCTGCCGAATAGGGTCTGGATCATGGGAAAGGCGCGTGCGCGCTAAACTTTCATTATAGCCAACACCAGCGGCAGGTTAGGCCGCGCCTGTCACCGCCGCCCCCGACGATTGACAGGGAGTAACACACCGGTTATCGTGGCCCGCCTGCCAGCTTTTCGGTGTGGAGTCTGCATGAAGACCCGTGGCTTGTTAGTAATCGTTTGCGCTCTCCTTCTCGCTTCCCCTTGCCTGCACGCCGCGGACGCTTCGGCGGAACACGGTAATGACATGGTGCACGTTGGCAAGCCCATAACCGTCGCTCCCAACGAAGCCGTCGGCGACGCGGTCTGCATTGGCTGCTCCATTCATATCTCCGGCCGCGGCAACGGCGATCTGGTGGCTGTAGGTGGCAGCGTGCAAGTGGATGGAACCGTCCAGGGCGATGCGGTCGTGGTCGGCGGCAGCCTGCGCCTGGGGCCCGGCGCCGTGGTTCACGGCGATGTCAGCGTAGTGGGCGGCAAGTTGCAGCGCGATCCCACCGCACGCATTGAGGGCGAGGTATCCAATCCTTCTATTCCGTTCGGCACACGCAGCCTGGCGCTTATCTTGCTGGGTCCGTTTCTCCTCCTGCTGTTCGTGGGCGTGCTGCTCTCGGTGCTGTGCACAGCCGTGGTGGGCGAGCGCCGTGTTGAAACCATCGTCACCACTTTGCGCCAGCATAGCGGCCTCGGCCTGCTGGCCGGCCTGGGCGTTCTGGTCGGATTTGTGATTATGATAAGCGTCTTTCACTGGACTGGGCCGTTGGCGCCTCTCGTTTCCGTGGCGTTATTTGTGGCCCTGTTGGCTCTGGCCATCGTTGGCTACACCGGCGTGAGCGCCTGGGTGGGTCACGGACTGGCGCCCGCAGCCGGAGTCATGGGCGCGGTAATCGCAGGGGCGGTGCTGGTAGGCGTGCTGCAGGCTGTTCCCTTCCTGGGAGTGTTCGCGATTCTCATTTTCGGGCTGCTAGCGCTGGGAGGAGCTGCCCTGAGCGGGATGGGAACCAATCCGGAGTGGCTGTCGCAGCGGCTTGCAAGCCGACCGGCAAATCCCCCGGCCAGCGCTGCCGGCGGACGCTAGCCCCGCTGCGCATCCCCACCCCGGCACATTAGAATGGACCCATGTTTACCGGACTGATCGAAGAAGTCGGGCGGGTGGAAAAGATCACCGAAAAGGACGGCCAGCGCCGCCTCAGGGTCTCGGCTTCTCGCCTGCCGCGCGAACTCCACATTGGCGACAGCATCTCGGTGAGCGGCACCTGCCTCACCGCGGTGGAAGTTCAGCCCCAGTCTTTCGCCGCCGACCTGGCCGCGGAAACCTGGGCGCGCACTTCTTTCTCCCGCATCCGCGAGGGCGCGCTGGTCAATCTGGAGTTGCCTATGCGCGCCGATGGCCGCTTCGGCGGCCACCTGGTGCAGGGACACGTGGATGGCACCGGCAAATTCCTGGGCCTCGATGCCATTCCCGGCGGGAACGACTTCTGGCTGCGCCTGGAAATTCCCCAGGACTTGGAGCGCTACGTGGTCCACAAGGGCTCGCTCTCGGTGGAGGGCATCAGCCTGACTGTGGCCAAACTGGAAGGAACTCGCGTTACCATCGCCATCATTCCCCACACCATCGAGATGACCAACCTGAAGTCGTTGCGCCCGGGCGACCCTGTCAACCTGGAAGTGGACCTGGTGGCCAAATACGTGGAGAAGATGGTGCGCGGGGAAGAAGCCAGTGCCGAACTGACGGTCGAGCGCCTGATGGCCGAAGGGTTCTAAGTTGTAGCACCGGCGTTTCGAGCGGCTGATGGCCGATGGTTTCTAGAAACGATACTGGCCGGACGGTTCGTATCAGGGCATGACTTCAGTCATGCCGCGTCCGGCCGCGACCGGAGCCGGCTTCAGCCGCTGTGGTTGGCCTCCAACGCCTGAAGGCGCATTTTCCAGCGGCCTTTGATCGGCACGGCTGAAGCCATGCCCTGATACGAGGCCTCCTTGCCCATTTTTCCTGCCAGAAAGCACAGGACTCTCAGATAAATAGCGCCACGCACATACAAATAACGCTCTCGCTCCGGACGGCTCGGCTAAGCCGAGCCCTTCCGAAAGACGCCAATCGCATAGGAATCCTACATCCGCTGCCCGAGCCAAAGCGCTGACTACTAACTCCTGACTACTCCTGCTGCCCCAGCTCTCTGTTCGCTTCCCCACCCGGCGGCGGTTCCAACCGCAGCTCATCCAGTTCCAGAAACTCCTGCACAATCGGCTCCCGCGAGCGCACCATCTCGGCCGTGGTGCCGAAAAAGATGACTCTAGCCTCGTGCAGGAAGACCACCCGGTCGGCCAACTTCTTGGCCAGCCGCATATCGTGGGTCACGACCACACTGGTCAGCTTGAGCTGAAATTTCAGCTTCTTGATCAGGTCTCCCAGCAGCTGCGCCATCAGTGGGTCCACCATGGTCGTGGGCTCGTCGTAGAGCACGCATTCCGGCTGCGCCGCCAGGGCCCGCGCGATGGCCACCGAACGCTTCATGCCGGTGGAAAGCTCGGAGGGCAGGATATCGCGCATGGGTTTCACGCCCACCATGTCCAGCAACCCGTCCACGATCTGGTAGATCTGCTCTTCGTTCAGATCACCGCGCTCGCGCAGGGGAAAGGCCACGTTTTCGCCCACGGTGAGCGAATCAAACAGGGCGCCATTCTGGAACACCATGGTGACCTTCTTGCGAATGCGCTCCAGCTCTTCTTCCGGATAATCGCTGATGTCCTCAAAGGCCACGACCACCCGCCCCGAATCCGGCTTCAGAAATCCCATGATGTGGTGTAGCGACACCGATTTGCCAACTCCACTGCGCCCTAGGATGCAAACCGTCTCCCCCGGCAGCACGTCGAAGCTCACGTCGTCCAACACGCGGTTCGACCCAAACGCCTTGAAGACGTGCGTGAACTGGATGTACGGACGGCGCTCCGGCTCCGCAGCTTTTTGCTCCCCCTGCTCCTGGCCGTCGGGCGGCACGCTACTGAAGGTGGAATTCATGGCTTTTGGGCCAGGCGCCGGCGCGCCCGCTCCCACTCTTCCCTGGTATTTAAATTGTCGAACATCGCGGCAGAGAAGGCAAAACGCTGCAGCTCGTCTTCCTCGATGATACGGACTTTGGTCTGGGCAAAGAGAGTGTCAATTTTGTTTCGTCCTGCCGCTAGCGCCTGCTCCGCCAGACGGCCGAATTCCCGCCGATAGACCGCACACAGCGGCTGCAACCCTCCTCCCGCCCGCGGCACGGTCACGGTGGCGTTTGCGGCGCGGGCTTCGGCCACCAGATATTCCAGAAATTGCTTCTCCAGAAACGGCAAATCCACCGCCAGAACCAAGTTGAATTCGCTGCTACTGGCGCTGAGCGCGGCGTGGATTCCACCCAGAGGCCCCCGGCTCGCATATCTGTCCTCTTCCACGGGCGCAAACGTCTCAAATTTCTCCCGTGCGCCGACGATACGGACGTCTCCGGCCACAGAACGGGCCAGCTCCAACGCGCGCTGCAGCAGCGTGCGGCCGTCGAGCATGAGCAAGGCCTTTTCCGCTCCCATGCGCGAGCTCTTTCCCCCGGCCAGTACGAATAGTGCCAAATCTGCCACGGAGAGAGCTTACCATCGGCCGCATAGAGGCAGAGCCGCTTCGTCCGATATCGAACACTCCCCCCCATCAGCGGTCCCCTGGAAGCCTTGCGCTACGAATAGGAATAGCCACCGTCAACAGCGCCTCGGTTTTCGGTCGCTGTCCTGCAACCCATGCTTTTACAATTCTTTACACTCCAGAGGTTCTATGCCCGATAGTGCCGATTTTTATAATTGGAGAGTAGACACTCTGCATCTAAACTGTTGGTAGAAACCCTCATCATCCGAGGAGTGATTTTATGAAGCCGAAGGTAGCACTATATCTGTGCGCGCTGCTGCTGGCAGCCTTGAGTTTAGCAACTGGCTGCTCGCGTGCGCCCAACGACGCTGAGATTGCCGGCAACGCGCAGAGCAAGATCTACGCCGACCCCAACGTGCAGAGCCGGCAAATTACGGTACAGTCAGCCAACGGGGTGGTCACCCTTTCCGGCTATGCCAACAGCGATGCCGAGCGCGCAACTGCGGCGGCCGATGCTGCCCAGGTGCCCGGCGTGAAGACGGTGGTCAATAATCTGCAGGTTTCCGCGCCCGCCCAGGCTGCTGCTCCTGCTCCCGAGCCTGTCGCCGAGCAGCAGGAACCGCCGCCCGCCCCCGAGGCCGCCCGCGAACGCCGCCGGGCTACTCGTCCTCGCGTCCGGCATGCGGCACCGCCGCCGAGCGAGACGGATTCCAATGAGATGGCCATGAACTCAGCCCCGACCCCGGCTGAGCCTGCCACACCTGCGCCACCGCCGCCCCCCAAACCGGTTACTGTGGCTGCCGGCACGAACATCGCCATTCGCCTAATTGACCCCATTGACAGCGAAAAGAACCAGAGCGGCCAGAGCTTCCGCGCCACCCTCGATTCCCCCCTGGTGGGCGAAAACGGCGAGGTGGTTGTCCCGGCGGGCTATGACGTGACTGGCCGCCTCGACGAAGTGAAGAGCGCCGGCCGCTTCGCCGGTCAGTCCGACATCGTGATGTCACTGACCCAGCTCCACGTCAACGGCAGAGCCTATAACCTGCAAACCAACCAGTACAGCCGCAAGGGCTCTTCGCGCGGCAAAGCTACCGCAACAAAGGTCGGTGTGGGCGCGGCGGCCGGGGCCATTCTTGGCGGCCTGTTTGGAGGCGGTAAGGGTGCGGCTATCGGCGCCACCGTGGGCGCCGGTGCGGGTACCGGTGTCTCCGCGGCCACCAAGGGCCAGCAGATCGTTCTGCCCTCGGAGACTGTGCTCAACTTCCAACTGCAGGCTCCGCTTTCGGTCATTCCCACCGAGCATGGACCGAATGCCAGCCGGCAGCAACTGAACTAACCAGCTAGGGGGGTGACAGTCCGCCGTCACTCCCCCTTTTTGTGTCTCTGGACCGCCTTTTTGATGTTTAGAACACCGGCCAGGGTGGGAGGACACCAGAAGGTTACTAAAGTTCTCTGGCGACTTTTTCTCTCCTCACATAACATTCCAACGTCCCAGTCTCCTTAACCGTTTCCCATGAGTTCCCTGCTGGATAAACTACCGACCATCCTGGTGCTTTGTGTTCTGCTGGGCATTTTTGTGTCTCTGCGCAAGCACGGCCCTCCCCGCATGGTACGGTTGTGGATTGTGGGCTGGGCTTTGATTCTGGCGCACTTCATTGCTCAGGCCTTTGAGTCCGCTCCCGGCTGGCGGGGAGAAGCGTGTGGCGTCGTGGACTTGGCCGGCCTGGAGCTGGCGGGCCTGGTCTTCGTGGCTTCGACGTGGACGGCCATTACAGAGAACCGCCGCCGCTTGTACCTCTTCTTCCTGCTCATGGCGCCTCCCGTGCTGGCGGAGTCCCTCTTGGCCGGCATTCCCCTGGACCTGCGCTGGCCCTTCCTGGCCGCCATGGCGGCGATTTTCTTTGGTGCTACCGCGTTTCTTTACTGGGCGCGCCGGCCTCTGCCCCGGTTCGGCCAGGGTGTGGCGGTGTTCCTGCTTGCCATCGGCTCCTGGTCAATTCACGATGGCTGGCACCGCAACTATGACACTGGCACCCTCGCCGTTCTCGCCCTGGGTTTCATGCTTGCCGGCGTCAATTTCTACCGCATCTACCAGCGCCGCTCTCCCGGCGTCGCCTGTACTTCTCTCGGCTTCCTTTTTTGGGGAGCAGTGTTTCCCGTGGGCGCCCTCACCGATCACTTTCTCCCTCATGTCGTCATCACTCCTGAGATCTGGAACGTGCCCAAGTACTTTGTGGCCTTCGGCATGATCCTGACCCTGCTGGAGGACAAGTCGCTCTCCCTGCTGGCAGTGAATGCGCGCGAGCACCAGGCCACCCAGCAACTGCAGTGCTTTTCACAGATCACCTCACGCCTGCTCAACGGCACCGAACCCAGGCTGATGTGCCCCGAAATTGCCCGCGTCATAACCCAGTTCGGCAATTTCCGGCGTGTCGCCATCAATTGGGAAAACGACGAAGGCAAACTGGAGGTAGCCGGCGAGAGCGGCCTTTCCCCGGAAGCCAGTTGCGAACTGTCGGAGAAGGTGCAAGGCTGGACTGCGAACGACATCGCCGAGGCCTGCTCCCTCGGCCGTCCGCTCGGCCCCAGCTCCTTCCTGGTCAAATACCGGGAGGTTGCCAAATTCAACCCGGTGCGCAGCACCGAACAGTTTGTCCCCAATGCGCTTTGGGAGAATGGCGACGAGGTCCTGGTTCCTTTGCGCTCCTCCTCCGGCCGCTGCCTGGGGTGTATTTCTCTGGATGATCCCCGAGATGTGACTCGGGTGACGCCCGACGAAATGTCAAAGATTGAACTGCTGGCAGCCGACCTCTCCGTATCGGTCGAGAACGACGCCCTGCAGCGGCAACTCATCCGCTCGGAAAAACTGGCGGCCATAGGTAAACTGGTTTCCGGTTTCGCCCATGAGCTGAACAACCCCTTGACCGCAATTTCCGGCTTTTCTGAGCTCCTGATGGAAGAGGTGCAGCAGGAAAACGCCCGCAAAAAGCTGGAGAGAATCAGCCACGAGAGCCGGCGCATGCAGCGCATCATTGACAACCTGCTGCGCTTTGCCCGCGGCAAGACCATCGAACAGAAACCCCTGGATCTCAGGGTGGTGTTACGGGAAGCTCTGGCTTTATTCGAATACAGGCTGCGCAGCGAGCACATCGAACTGCGCACCATTATTGATGCCGCCCTGCCTCGCATTGTCGGCGACGAAGATCAGATGAAGCAGGTTTTCGTGAATCTGCTGGGCAATGCTATGGATGCCCTGGAAAGCGCTCCGGAACGGCGCATCAGCATCGAGATGTTCGCCCGCCACAGCCATGTGGTCATTCGCTTTACCGATTCCGGCAAGGGTTTCAGCGATTTGAACCGCGCCTTCGACCCCTTCTATACCACCAAGCCGGTAGGCAAGGGTCCTGGGCTAGGGCTAAGCATTTGCTATGGGCTGGTGAAAGAGCACGGCGGCGAAATCCACGCCGAAAACCTGCAGCCTGGCGCGGTGGTAACTATCGAACTGCCCCGGGCACAATCGCGGCCTCTCGCTTTGTCTACGACCAGCGGAGCTTAGATTCACCCAATCTGTGCCATCGGCACGCAACTCACCGGTTCCCACGGGCATGCTACTATCCTTCTTCCTCATGCCCAAGCTCACGGCCCTCATTCACACCCACAATGACGAGTTGCGTCTCGGGCGGGCATTGGAATCGCTGCGCCCCTGCGACGAGCTGTTGATCCTGGACCACCGCTCGCAAGACGGCACCGCCAAGGTTGCCCGCGAATACGGCGCGCGTGTGCTTCCCGTGGCGGACGCCGGCCTGAGCCATCCACAGCACGATTGGATTCTCTGCCTGCTTCCCACCGAGGCTCTGAGCGAGGCTCTGGAGGCTTCCCTGTTCGAATGGAAGCTGGCTGAACACGACCCTGCCTCCGCCTTTGCGGTGCACGTCCGCGAGCAGGCCGGTGATCAATGGCTATCCCACCCGCCCACCACTCGACTCGTCAATCGCCAGGTGCGGCCCTGGACCGGTTCGCTTCCCGCCCATGATCCACAAGCGCAACTCCTAGTTGGCGATCTCCTCCGCTTCCGGGAACCGTAGAGAAGCAAAGGAAAACCTCACCACAGAGACACAGAGGCACAGAGGACACTCCAGACTTAAATCGCTAACTGGTTGCCCGTGTCTCTGTACCTCCACAGTGAAAAAGCTACTAGCTAGAAGCTCGCAGCTAGGAGCTACTTCGCTGCTGCCGCTCCAAATTTCTGGTGATAGTTCGGATACGGCGGCCGCGCGTACTGCTGCGGCGGATGCTGCTGCAGTTCCTCCAGCACCACCTGCACCGCCTTTTCCAGTTGCGGATCGTGGCCATTGCGCCAGGCCTGGGGATCCATTTCCACGTCGTAATCCGGCGGAATGCCGTGGTTCTCAACTTCCCAGTGGCCCTGCAAGCCGTAAATGGCGATGCGCGGCGCGGTGACGTGGCCGCCGTCCATCAGCTCGGGATAGTCGTAAATACCGACCAGTCCGCCCCAGGTGCGCTTGCCGATGAGCGGGCCGATACCGGCCTTACGGAAATACCAGGGCAGAGCGTCGCCGCCCGAGCCCGACATTTCATTGATCACCATCACCTTGGGCCCGTAGATTGAGCCCAGGGGGCTGGACTGGTCGCGGCCCTCGCGGGTCATCATCAGGCTCATGATCGGGCGCCGCAGGTAATCAATAACGTAGTCAGCAATGTCGCCGCCGGTGTTGAAACGCTCGTCAATCACCGCGGCCTGCTTGTCAATCTGCGAGAAGTAATAGCGGTTGAAGTAGGTGTAGCCGGCCTGCGCTGTGTTGGGCATGTACACGTAAGCCACGCGGCCAGCGCTTAGCTTATCCACGGTACGGCGATTGTCTTCAATCCAGGCACGGCGGCGCAGGTTGTATTCGCTCTCGACGGGCACCACCGTGACTTCGCGCGCGCCCTTGTTATCGGGATTGGGACCAACCTTCAGCACGGTGGTCTTGCCGGCGGTGCCCTGGAAAAAGCTGAACAGATTGTCGCTGTCGTGCAGCTCGCGCCCGCTCACCGCCAGCAGGTATTCGCCCGCTTTCACGTTCACCCCAGGTTGGGTAAGCGGCGCCTTGAGGTCAGGATTCCAGTTCTCGCCGTTGTACACCTTGGAAAAGCGGTAGCGGCCATTGGCAATCGTGTAGTCGGCGCCCAGCAGACCGGTTTTGGCCAGCGGCTTGGGTTCGTCCATATCCCCGCCCCGCACGAA
>JBLMXE010000295.1:0-5768 GCA_050257615.1 Chlamydiota bacterium
GCCCTGGGGCGCGCTCAAATTTCTCGGCCCTGAAGACGCCGGGAAGCAGCGATAGCAAGCCGCGTAAACCTTTACTCGCCGCTCTTCGCCGGGGCATAATGCCAGGCACGCACCTCGCCGGGCCATGGCCATCACGCGTCGCCGATTTGTAAATCTCACGCTCGCCTCCGCCCTCAGCGCCACTGCGGGCCGGCTTTTCGCCCAGGGCGTAGCCTCGCGCGGCATCAAGGCGCAACCCCGGCCGGCCGCTTCCGGACGCCCGTTCAACGCCCATTTCGCTGATGTCGCCAGCAAGGCCGGCTTGCATGAGCCCGTCATCTACGGCGGGGTGGACAGCAAAAAATACATTCTGGAAGCGGTGGGCTGCGGCTGCGCCTTCTTCGACTACGACAACGACGGCTGGTTGGACATTCTGCTTCTCTCCGGCACGCATCTGGAGGGCAATCCGCCCGGCGCGCGCAACCGTCTTTATAAAAACAACCGCGACGGGACTTTTACCGACGTCAGCGCCAAGGCCGGGCTGGACGCGGTGGGCTGGGCCTCCGGCGTCTGCATAGCCGACTACAACAACGACGGAATGGAAGACATCTTCTGCACTTACTTCGGCCAGAACCATCTCTATCGCAACAATGGCGACGGCACTTTCACCGATGTAACCAAGCAGGCGGGCCTGTGGAACGAGGAGCCGCGCTGGGGCGCCGGCTGCGCCTTTGTGGACTACAACCGTGACGGGCACCTCGACCTGTTCGTCTCCAATTATGTGCGCTTCTCGCTGGAGCACGCGCCGGTGCCCGGCGCCAATTCCAACTGCAACTGGAAGGGCATTCCCGTGAACTGCGGGCCGCGCGGCATGCCCACGGGCCGGCATTCTCTTTATCGCAACAAGGGCAACGGCACCTTCACCGACGTGAGCCGCGAATCGGGTGTGGCCCACGCCACCGAGAGCTACGGCATGACGGTAGTGACCGCGGACTTCGACGAAGACGGCTGGCCCGATATCTACGTGGCCTGCGATTCCACGCCCAGCTTGCTGTTCATGAACAACCACGACGGAACCTTCCGCGAAGAAGGGGTACTGCGCGGCGTGGCCCTGAGCGACGACGGCATGGAGCAGGCGGGGATGGGCGTGGGCATCGGCGACTACAACCTGGACGGCCACCTCGACCTGTTCAAAACCCACTTCAGCGAGGACATGAGCGGCCTCTACCGCAACGACGGCAAGGGCAACTTCGACGACGTGACCCTGCGCGCCAAGATCGGGGTGGAAACCCGCTACACCAGCTGGGGCACGGGCATGGTTGACCTGGACAATGACGGCTATCCCGATATTCTGGTGGTCACCGGAAGCGTGTATCCGGAAGTGGAACGCAAGCTGCCGCAATATCCCAACAAAAGCCCGCGGGTTCTTTTCCGGAATTTGGGCAACGGCAGCTTCGAGGAGCTGACCAGCCAGGCGGGTCCGGCGATCCAGGAGGCGCACTGCAGCCGCGGCTGCGCTTTTGGCGATTTCGATAACGACGGGGACCTCGACATCCTGATCGTAAACCTGAACGAGCCACCGTCGCTTTTACGCAACGACTTAAGGGGCAAGCAGAACTGGATCAAGGTGAAGCTGGAGGGGGTGAAGTCGAACCGCAGCGCCATCGGCGCCCGCGTGCTGGCGCGCTATGGAGGGAAGGTGCAGGCGCAGGCGGTTGTCAGCCAGTCCAGTTTCTATTCCTGCAATGACCGCCGGCTGCATTTCGGGCTGGGAGCAGCCACCAAGGCGGATATTGAAATTTTCTGGCCTAACGGGCTGCACGAGGTGCATCGCCAGCTGGCGGCGAATCGGCTGGTGGTGGCGCGCGAGGGAACGGGCATCACAGTGCATCCGCTCCCGCGCAGCTAAGGGTGTGCGTTACGACCTCTGTTGCCCCGCTGGGGCCGCTGCGCGGCTGACAATCATCACCCGGCTCCGATGCCGTGATTCCTCAGTTCCTGTTTCGAAACGAGGCGTGTACGCCATTCACTGGCAAACAGCGCCGGTTATGTCTTTAAGAGCACATAGGTGCTGTACTTCTCATCCTGAATGCTCATGAACGGGCGCATCACGACGGTGGTGCCGTCAATGGATTGAGCCGTCCAATCGCCCAGCGGGCCGCCCACCGGCTTGGCCCGCAGCAGCCCGGCGCGGTCGAAGCTGGGCTGGCTGTCGGCAACCGCAAACAACACCAGGGGCCCGCGCAGCAGCGCCACGTATTGCGGATGCTGCACGTCCACCGGCTCCAGGCGCAGCGGCATGGGCAGCTCCAGCTCGACGCGGTCTCCGTCTTTCCACTGCCGCCGGATAGGCAAGAAGCTGCCTGGCTGCACTGAACCCTGGCGCTGGCCATTCACCGAGACCACCGCTCCCGTTGTCGTCCAGTCCGGAATGCGCACATACATGGTGTACTCCGCCGGGCGGGAGGCGCCGACCTGGATTTCCACCTTGTTATCCAGCGGGTAGGCCGTTTTCTGGGTCAGCGTGCAATTGGCGCCGCCGGTGTTCCAGCGCAACCGGGAAGGGGTGTACAGATTCACGTAAACGCCGTCGGGCGCGCGCAGGTAGGTGCTGATGTGATAGTCGGCGGCAACTTGCGGCAGGGTCCCGGAACAGCACGGCCATTTTTGCGGGTAGTAAACCTTCTGGCCGGTGAGGGCGTAGTCGGAGTAGTAAAACGAGGTGCCGTCGGGCTGCATATACTTGGCGCCGAGGATGGTGTTGTAGAGCACGCGCTCCATGCTGTCGCCATAGTGCGCATCCCTGGTCACGCGCAGAAGGTAGCGCGTGATCTTGAAGTGTCCATAGGAACCGCAGGGCGTTTCAAAGCTGGCGTGGGTCAGGCGCAGGCTGTCGCCCAGTTGTCCGCGATCAGGCTCGCCAAACGCCTCGTCCGGCCCCCATCCGCCGGTCACAAAGCTTTGCGTGTCCACCAGCATGTGAAAGCCATTCTTGGCGGCACGCAAATGCTTTTCGCTTCCCAGCGTGATGTAGGCCTGCATGGCCGAACTGAAGGCATTCACGTGGCTGTAGGCGTGTTCGAAGGGAAGCACGTTGAAGCCCTTGGAGAGAGGATCGAAGTACATATCGTCTTCCAGATACTGCTTGCCCAAGTCACGGTAGAAGGTCTTGCCGCTGCGCTGGTAGGCGAGGAACAGGTTCTCGGGCAGAGTGTAGGTTTCGTCCCAGGTGTAGGACGTGTCCTTATGCGGACGCGCCCGCTGCTCCCAGCGGGAGAGGGCCTTCTCGGGCAGATAAGCGAGGATGCCGTGGGTCAGCTTTTCATGCAGGTCCATGGCTATAGGGTTGTGGACAAACTCGTGGGCGTCAATCAAGCCGCAGGACAGCTTGTCATAGGTATAAGCGGGCAGGCGGTAGTCCACGAAAAAACTCGCCTTAGGATCGAGAGTTTTGGCGTAACCCTGCACCAGGCGATTCACCTTGTCGCGGGTGGGCTGCGAGCCGGTAATGGCGCAGGCGCGGGCCAGGGCGGAGACGTACTGCCCGAAGCTGTGACCGGCGATGAAACCATGAAAATCATTGTGATCGAGGCTGAAGCCGGTCAGATCGTACCAGCCGCCCATATCCTCGCCCGGGGCGGGCAATCCCGCCTTCTGGCGGAACACTTTAAGCAGGCGGTCGTCATCGAGGTGAAGAAAGAGGTCATGATGGTAGTCAAACTGGCGCTTCATGGGGCCATCGAGAAGCTGCACGTCGCCGTACTCGAAGGTGTTGAGAGGGGTGTGGATGGCGAGGGCGCCCGGATCGGCAGCCGCGCCGGGACGGTCTGCCGCCCAGGCAGGCACGCTGCGGGCAACGTAAGTTCCCGCGGCAGCGGCGGTGCTGGCTTTGAGAAAGGTTCTGCGGCTGATGTTCTGGGGCATGGTGGTCCTCCCGAGGAACTCTGGAGAAAACGCTTACACCCACACTGCGGGGCTTGTCAACCTTGCCTGACAGTTTCCGGGGTCACCTCCGGAGGCGATTGACAAAGCTGGGGCAAGTCCTCTAGGTTGGGGCAGATTTGGTAAACGATTACTATCTGTTCCTGTTGGGAAACATTCGACCGACGCGGAGCACGCCATGCAAACTCGCCGCTTAGGCAATAGCGATCTCAACATCACTCCTCTGGGCCTGGGCGCCTGGGCCATTGGCGGCGGGGGCTGGGCGGGCAGCATGGGCCCCCAGGATGACCGCGAGTCCATTCCCGCTATCCACGCCGCCCTGGCCGCCGGCATCAACTGGATTGATACCGCCGCGCTCTATGGCCTGGGCCATTCGGAAGAGATGGTGGCGCGCGCGCTGCAAGGCTGGAGTCCCCGCCCCTATGTTTTTACCAAGTGCGGGCGGGTGTGGGATGGCGAAGGCAGGATCGGCGTCTGCCTGAAGGCGACTTCGATCCGCCGCGAATGTGAAGCCAGCCTGCGGCGACTGCGCACTGACGCGATTGACCTTTACCAGATCCACTGGCCGGAGCCGGATGAGGAGGTTGAAGAAGGCTGGAGCGAACTGGCCAGCCTGCAACAAGAAGGCAAAGTACGCTGGATCGGCGTCTCTAACTTCAAGGTAGGGCAGATGAGGCGGGCTCAGGCGATTGCCCCGATCAGTTCGTTACAGCCTCCCTATTCGCTGGTGGTACGCGATGTGGAAACCGAGATCCTGCCCTATTGCCGCAGCCAGAATATCGGGGTGATTGTTTACTCCCCCATGTGCGCGGGTCTGCTGAGCGGGGCCATGACCCGCGAACGGGTGGCCGCCTTCAGCGCTGACGACTGGCGGCGCACCAGCGCGGAATTTCAGGAGCCGCGCCTCTCCCGCAACCTGCAACTGGTGGAGCGCCTGAGCCAGATCGGGCAATGCCACGGACGCACGCCGGGCGAAGCAGCCATCGCCTGGACGCTGGCGAATCCGGCGGTAACTGGGGCCATTGTGGGGGTGCGAAACGCCCGCCAGGTGCAGGGGATCATAGGGGCGCTAGAATTTCGCCTGGCGACCGAGGAGATGGCGGAAGTGGGCAAGATGTGAGAGGTTTGGATAACGTGTACTCCACAGCCTCGGAAGCAGGGTCAGCCGATTCCCGTCCACAAGAAATGCTTGACAGCCCCTTTGAGGGTGAGGTATAAGCCGGTGATCTGAGAAAACGATTACTCGCATCACCTGTTCAAATCGCTGGCCCGAGGCATTCACATGCGACGTCTCCCCAAGTCGTACGCGTTGTTGCTTGCGTTTGCTGTCACTCTCTTGTTCACCAGTTTCCCCGCGTTCGCCCAGTTCACCGGCAGTATCCAGGGAGTGGTCACCGATCCCACGGGGGCAGGCATTCCCAAGGCCACGGTCACGCTGGTGAACCAGTCCACCAAGGTGTCCACCACCAGCACCACTGATGCCTCGGGAAATTACCGTTTCGTCAGCCTGGCCCCGGGCGCCTACAAGATCACGGCCGAGGCCGCCGGATTCGCCAAAACCGAGGCCAACGTCAACCTCCTGACCGAGCAAAACCTGAATGTCCCGGTGTCCATGAGGGTGGGTACGGCGACGGAGGCGATAACCGTGACCGGGGAAAGCCCGGTGGTAGACACGGCCGACAGCCGCAATGAGTTGACGCTGCAGAACAACACGGTGGCGCAACTTCCCATTCCCGGCCGTAACCTGGTTACCTTGACCACGCTGGCGCCGGGCGTTACCGGCCTGGGAACCACAGGCGGCGGACAACCGGGCCGGGCCGGAACCCCGGGTTCCGGCGTAGACAACT
>JBLMXE010000296.1:0-2520 GCA_050257615.1 Chlamydiota bacterium
CTGGCGGGATTCATGTCGAACACCACGCACTCGTGCCCGCCCTTCATCAGGCGGCGCACCATGTTGGACCCCATGCGGCCCAGGCCGATCATTCCCAATTGCATTCCGCGCTCCTTCCTTAACAGAGCCTGAAAAATCTATGGTATACGCAACTGCCGGTGGGCGTGCAGAAAGCTGAAAAGCGGGGAGGCGCTTGTTCCCTGAGAGGTATTGCCAGGTTGAATTATTGCCGTTGTGGTTTGGGCAGGCACAAAGCGGCGCACAGGTTCGCCGACACACGTCATCGGCAAATACGCGCAATCCACAATCTGCTTCGCATAGCCGAGCTATTGGTTGCTGGCTGAGACGACTAGTCGGCCATCCTCGGGAAACTCCAGCGAAATGGTCTGCAGCCGGAGCGGCTCTCACCACGTCCTGTCGCTTAGCCGCCCACCTGCTGCTGTAGCAGTTGCTGTCCCGTGGGTTCTGCCACCTTGGCCTGGTTCTCGGCGGTTACGAAGAGCTGAAATCGCTTGTACGGCGTGGAGGTCTTGAACTGCCCATTTAAATCATTATCAACCCGGAGTTCGCCCTGGTTGATTGGCTCTTTGCCCGGCGGCTGGATCCAGACCACGTAAACATTGCGCGGCGGAGTGAGAGCTGAGGGCTGGGCCAGCCGTTGCACTTTGAGATCAACTACGGTGTTACCGTTCTTGTCGGTGCTGGTTTTCACGGTCCCGGCAGCGGCAGGAACGCTTGGGGCAGATACAAGATGATAGTTGTGCCCGGCACAGGCAAACGAGAGCAACATCAGCGAAAGGGTGGCGGCACACAATGGGGCATACAATTTCGATCGCATAAACTTCGGCCTCTGCCTTAAATGGATGCGGCTACAGCGGACGATGTTGTCAAACATCCGAAGCTCGGCGCTTGGACCGCCTTTGGTGACGCCCAAGCCTGGGTGAGGCAGCGGTCGCGGACGTGGGCATTCGTCACAAGCGGGTTGTCGCCACGGTTACGCGGCCAAGGATGGCTTGGGGGCGGCGGCCGGACAAGCAGACAGCAAGGTTCTCGCGCCTTGCCATCCAAACTAGCACTGCCATGGCAATGCTGCTGGCCTACGCGCTGACGTTGCTGTTCGCGGTCCTCATTTCCGGGCTGGCGCGCCGCACCGTCCTGTCTACAGCAGTGCTTTTCCTGGGGGCTGGCCTGCTGATCGGCAGCGGCTCTATTAGTTCCATTCCGGAACCCAATACGACGCTGTTACGCCGACTGGCAGAACTGGCATTGTTCAGCGTCCTGTTTACGGACGGGATGCGCACCGGCGGCATGAAAGCCATTCGCACCAACTGGCGCGCTCCGGGCCGCGCCCTGATCCTGGGCATGCCCCTGACCATCGCAGGCATAGCAATCCTGGCGTATCTGCTGGTGGGTGTGACCTGGCCGGCGGCTTTCCTGTTGGGCGCGGCCCTGAGCCCTACCGACCCGGTCTTTGTCTCCGCCATTTTCTCTGTCGAAGCCGTTCCCGACCGGGTCAAACGCCTGCTGAACCTGGAAAGCGGCTTAAATGATGGGCTTGCTCTCATCCCGGTGATGTTGTTGCTGCCTGAAGTTGGCACAGGTACGGTCTTCACCAAACATGTGCTTTTGGAAATGGCCGTGGGCGTCGCCATTGGTCTGGCCATTCCCTGGGCAGGCATAGTTCTGGAGCGCAGTCGCTTCTTCGGGGCAGCCGGGATTTTCGAGCCCTTGAATGCCTTCGCGATCGGTCTGCTCGTGCTGGCCGTCTCCTATATCAGCGGGGCAAACTCATTCCTGGCGGCCTTTGCCGGCGGCGTGAGTGTGGCGACCTTCAGCCCGGCGGTGACCGAATCGTTCGAGCGCTTCGGCGAATTGGTGACAGAACTGCTCAAGCTCGCTGCCCTGTTGGTGCTGGGAGCCGTTATCGAGCCTCGCTTGTTCGTGGCCATTCCGGGCAGGGAATACCTTTTCGTTCTCCTGGCCGTTTTTGTCGTGCGCCTGCCTGCTATTTGGCTGTCATTCCTTGGCAGCCACTGGCCGAGGAAGGAGATTTGGGCGGTAGCATGGTTTGGGCCAAAGGGCTTCGCTTCCGTGGTCTACGGAATTTTTATCTTGAACCTCGGCACCCCAGAGGCGCGCCACATGGCGCACCTGATTGCCTTAGGAATCGCGGCTTCGATTCTGGTCTGCTCTTCCACGGATATTCTCGTCGGCCGCTGGTTCCACCCCAAGCGGGCAGTGGATCGAGGCGAGGAAATTGCCAGTTAAAAAAGGATCAGAACCTTGCCGGGGAAGTGCATCTAACGAGCTGAGGTTCCCGAGCAGAGCCAAGAAGCGTCATGCCGTTTTTGGCGCGGTTTCGACCTGTATGAGAGCCGATTTCTGGCGTACACTTGCCAGCAACATGGGGCGCGTCTTTCTCTGTGTCTTGCTATTGGCGGGATTAGCCGGTGCGCAGGATGTGCAGAGCATCATCCAGCGCTCGGTAGAGGCCAATGAGAAGGACTGGGCGGCCGCTCC
>JBLMXE010000297.1:0-2913 GCA_050257615.1 Chlamydiota bacterium
ATTTTTCCTTTGTGATCCTTCGTGCCCTTTGTGGTGAAAAGGTTTTCAATTAGACAATTACCCGATTACACAATTACTCAATGATTTCGCCCGCCCGCAGCGCCGCCTACGACATTCTCCTGCGAGTGGAGCGGCACGGCGCTTATGCCTCCGAGCTATTGCATTCCTCCCGTTACGAAAAGTTGTCGCCGGCCGACCATGCACTCTGCACCGAAGTGGTGATGGGAGTGCTGCGCTGGCGCTCGGCGCTGGATGCGGGCATCGAACACTTCGCCTCCCAGCGCCTGGAGAAGCTTGACGTCGAAGTGCTGGTCTCGCTGCGGCTGGGCGCGTACCAGATGGGCTGGCTGGAGCGGGTGCCGGCACGGGCGGCGATCTACGAAAGTGTGGAACTGGCGAAGAGGGCACGCAAACGCTCTGCCGCGCCGTTCGTGAACGCCGTGTTGCGAAAAATGTCTGCCGACCGGCAATGGAAGGAGCCCCTCCATGCTCCGCTGGCTGCTGCGCTCAGGGAACGCCTGCAGCAGTTATCGTCGGAACAGGCGGGTTGGACCTTTTACATTCCTCATACCAGCTCTGCCAGCGAGGCGCAGTCTTGGGCCCAGCTCTGGTCCCATCAGTTTGCCCATCCGGCGTGGCTGGTGGAGCGGTGGTGCGCAGAATTTGGCGGCGCGAACACTCTGGCTATCTGCCGCTACGACCAGCAGGTGCCGGTGACCGCGATTCGTCTGCGCGTTCCAGGAGCAGAAGAGGAGTTGCGGAAGGCTGGAATCGAATTGGCACCGGGCGCGTTCCTGGCCGACGCCCGCCGGGTGTCGAAGGGTGAGATCACGCGCACGGCGGTCTTCCGCGAGGGGCGAATTGCGATCCAGGATGAAGCTTCGCAGCTGGTAGCGGCGGTGGTGGGAGGCGGCCGGCGCCTGCTGGACTGCTGTGCCGCGCCGGGAGGAAAAACCGCGATCCTGGCCGACCGCAATCCCGACTCACAAATCATCGCCGCCGACCTGCACCCGCAGCGCGCCCGCCTGCTGCGCCAACTGATCCGGGCACAAAACGTGCAGGTCATAGCCGCGGACGCCGCGCAACTGCCGGTAAACGACAAATTCGACCGCGCCCTCGCGGATGTTCCTTGTTCTGGGACGGGAACGCTGGCCCGCAACCCGGAAATCAAGTGGCGTCTTCAACCTTGCGATCTGGCCGACCTGCATGCGCGTCAGGTTACGATTGCGCGTTCCGCTCTGGCACACCTCGCGCCCGGCGGCCGGCTGGTTTATTCCACCTGCTCGCTGGAGCGCGAAGAAAACCAGGGTGTGGTGGAAGAGTTGCTGGCAACTGTGCCGACGATTCGCCTGCTGAACTGCCGCACCGAGCTGGAAGCCATGCAGGAGCGCGGCCAACTGGTCTGGCAAGACATAGACTCGATTACAGACGGCCCGTTCCTGCGCACGTTGCCGGGCGTGCATCCGTGCGATGGCTTCTTCGCGGCCATCCTGGAGAAAACCCTTCAACCACAAAGGACACGAAGGTTAGGCGAAGGAAATCAACCAACCTGATCGCTTTGAGGACCAGTTTGGCGGGAAATTTAAAAATTTTTTGGTGTCTTTCGTGCTCTTTGTGGTGCGCTTTAGCGGGTTACTTCGAAATTGACTACCGTGCCGGCGGTGACCTTCTGGCCGGGAGCAGGACTCTGGCCAACGATGAGTGTAGCGGTCGCTCCAGCCTGCTCGCTGAGAGGCGGCGTGTTGCCCGGGGCAAGCGCTGCCGTTCCAACGCTGCCCGCCGGCGGCCGCACGGTCAGGTTTCCCAGGTGCAGGCCGGCCTTCTCGATATCGGCACTGACCAGAGCCAGCGGCTGGCCAACAAAGTTGGGCATGACGAAGGCGGGCGGATCAGGGGGCGCGGCAACCAACACGCTGACTCGCGGGGCGGAAATCTCGTGCGCGTTGGCAGGTGGATCCTGGGCGATCACCATGCCGGGTGTGGGAGAAGGCATCTGGGCCGTTGCCTGCGTGCCCATTTCCAGGCCACGCTCGCGGAGGTTGATTTCGGCCGCGCGCCCACTCTGCCCCAACAGGTCAGGGATGGCCACGCGCTGCGGCCCCAGGCTTTCAGCAGCCCGCACCTGCCAGCCGCGGCGCACCAGTGTGCCCGCATCCGGCACCTGCGACATCACCCGGCCAAAGGCCACCTTCGGGCTATAAAAGCGGCGCTCCACCGAAAATGTCAGCCCGTTCTTAAAAGCAAGCCGCTGCGCCTCGGCAGGCGCCATACCGGTGAAGTCAGGCACCGCCACCTCGCGTCCATGAATGGCCAAACGCATGGTGGTGATGCCCGACACCATGGCCACCATGAGCAGAATCATGGCCAGGGAGAGCAGGCGAAAAAATGTCTTCAGGCGGACGATGCCCTTATTGTAGCGCGCCAAATCTTAGCCACGGAGACACAGAGGCGGTTAATTGACGATTGAAGATTGAAGAATGACGAATTCCTGCGGCACAGGAGGCCCGTTTTTCACCACGGAGACACAGAGGCACGGAGAGTCAGGAACGCAGATTCCTGGTTGTCGGGGCACAGGGGCTGAAGCCCCCGCCGGTAGGAGTACGTATCGCGGGCCTGAAGCCCCGCGCTTCCACGGTGATCCCAAAGTTTACAGCCCAAGGGCGACGACGGAGAGCCAACGACCAACGGCTATCCACGAAGGCCGACGACCAAGAGCTAACGACCACCAGCTAACGGCCAACGACCGGCCCTAATGCGTCTCGTCCCCCGTGGGCGCGCTATCGGGCGTGTCCACCTTCTGGGCGACGGCGCTGGGCTGGAGCGGGGGCGGAGGCTGGAACTCGCCGGGATCGCGGCCCTTCAGCGCCGCTTGCATGAATTCCATCCAGATGGGCAGGGCGGCGCGCGACCCAG
>JBLMXE010000298.1:0-9952 GCA_050257615.1 Chlamydiota bacterium
GACCTGATGGTCAGCGCCGAACTGGCCGCCCTCGCCCTGCGCACCGGCCTGGTCCTCTCCGTTCTTCTCCTGGGACACGGTCTGGTGGCCATGGCGTGGGCGACTTTTGCCGGCGGCCTCACCGCCATGCTGCTGCAGGCGTGGCTGGCAGTCAGGAAATATCCCTGGCTGCGCCTGCGGCTGAGCGCGCCCGCCGCCGGGCTCACCCGCAGCCTGGCTTCGTACAGTTTTTTTTCCTTTGCCGGGCAGGTTTCCGACCGCCTGCGCTTCCAGGCCGACCCCGTGGTCATCTCCCTGTTCGTGGGGCTGACCGCGGTCACTCACTACCGCATCGCCGGCACCCTGACGCAGCAGTTCATTGTGCTGACCGTGGCGGTGACGGGCGTGTTCGCTCCGCTTTTCAGCCGACTGTATGGAGCGCACGATTTTGAGAACATGCGCGCAACCTTCTTTCTGGCGACCAGGGTCTCCATTTGTGTCGCCACTTTCCTTGGCTTTGGCCTGATCGCCTGGGGCAGGCCGTTCGTGCTGCGCTGGATGGGGCCGGCGTACCTCGATGCCTACCCTCCGCTGGTGATTCTGAGCATCGCCATCGCCTTCGATCTGTGGCAGGCGCCTTCGGTTGACCTGCTCTACGCCATTGCCAAGCACCGCTACTATGCCGGCCTCAACTCTGTGGAGGGCGTTCTAAACCTGGGGCTCAGCCTCTGGCTGGTGCGGCGCTACGGCATTGTCGGGGTGGCGCTGGGGACCTTGGGAGCGATGGCTCTAATGCGGTTGGTGGTGCAGCCGGTCTGGGTGTGCCGGCTGGGCGGCGTGCCCTACCGGGGTTATATAAAGATGGCCGGCTCCGCGCTGGGCGGCGCGATTTTGGCGGCGGGCATGGTGTGGCTGGTATGCGGCTGGGCGATCCGCCCTGATTACTGGCGGCTGGCCGGTTCCGCCATTGCAGCCCTTTTTCTGTACGCCTTCGCCGTTCTGTTTCTGGTGTTCAACGCCAGTGACCGCCAGTCGGCATGGTCGGCGGTCGCTCCCTGGATTCGGTTCCTTCATCCGCAGTCCGTGCCTGCGATGACACACACTGCCCGCCAGGCACATTAAATTGGACCTTGCCATGAAAATCTGTTTCATTTCGCATTCCGCGCGCTTGGGCGGAGCGGAAATGGTACTGCTGGAAACCATCGAAGTCCTGCAGGAAAGCGGGGCGCGGTGCTACGCTGTACTGCCCGCGCGCGGGCCGTTGCTGGTGGAGTTGGAGAAACTGCATGTTCCGACTCTGGTAACGTCATACGCCTTGTGGGCGTCGCGTGAGCGGCTGTCTCTGCCCCGCCGGGCCAGGGCGATGCTGAACCTGACGCTGAAATCCGCCGTGATAGCGTGGCAGGTGGGGCGATGGGGCTGCGACGTCATTTACAGCAACACGACGACCGTAAGCGTGGGCGCCTTCGCCGCTGCTCTTCTGGGACGTCCACACGTGTGGCACCTGCATGAGTTCGGGTCGGCGCTTGGGCTGCAGTTCCTGTTAGGAGAGAAGTGGTCGTATCGCATAATGAACCGGCTGTCTTCGCTGGTCATAGCGCCCTCCCAGGCGGTCGGTACGGAGGCCGGCCGCTGGTTGCGGGATGCTCCCCTGCAGGTCGTTTACTGTTCCCTGCATCGCACGTTCCGGGATGACGGTTGCGCGGCCTTCAGCAATGGCAGGTATCGCTGCGTTATCGCCGGCGCCATCGCGGAAAACAAGCGGCAGGAGGACGCGGTGCGCGCCATGCTGGAACTGCGGCAACGGCAGATCGAGGCGGAGTTGCTGGTCATCGGCGAGGGCGACCGCGACTATGAGAAATATTTGCAAAACCTGGTCGCGCAATACCATTTACAGGATCGGATCAGATTTTTGGGACACCTGAATGATCCCCTGCCGCAACTTCGCGCAGCCGACGTTGTGCTCGTGTGCTCCCGGGCGGAAGGATTCGGCAGGGTCACCGTGGAAGCGATGCTGGCGGGCAAACCAGTGATTGGCGCCAACAACACCGCTACGGCGGAACTGATTCGCCATGGCGCAAACGGACTGCTGTACCAAACAGCTGATCCGCAGGATCTGGCAAACAAGATTGATTATCTCTACCGGCACCCGGATATCGCTTCGCAATTGGGAGAGACCGGCCAGATCTGGGCAAGACGCATGTTCACGCGCGACCGGTATTGCGATCAACTACTACCCCTGCTGACTGACTTACTTCCTGATGCTGCTGCTTTGCCGGCGCCAATATGAGCGCACCTCGCATTTCCGTGGCCATGTGCACCTGCAACGGCGCCCGCTACGTACGCGAGCAGTTGCAGAGTATTGCCCGGCAGACGCTGGCCGCCAATGAACTAGTCGTCTGCGATGACGCTTCCGGCGACCAGACCCCAGAAATCGTCCAGGAATTCGCCGCTGGCTCGACCGTCCGCGTGCGACTGGTCCGCAATCCCCAGATTCTGGGCTGCACCCGGAACTTCGGGCAGGCGATCGGCCTCTGCGAGGGAGACCTTATTGTTCTGGCGGACCAGGATGATATTTGGAAGCCGGACAAGCTGGCCGTCATCGCCCACACCTTCGCTGTCCATCCGGCAACCGGATACGTCTTTTCCGATGCCGACATGGTGAGCGAAGCCGGCGGCCGGCTTGGCTTCAGCCTGTGGGAGACCGTGGGATTTGACCCGCGGCGCTTTGCTCCGTCACAGCAGGTGGAAGCGCTGCTCAAACGCAACCTGGTGACAGGGGCCGCCATGGCTTTTCGCCCCTGGCTGTGCCGCGTTCTGCTGCCCATTCCCGCGGCTTGGCGTCACGATTACTGGATCGTTCTGCTGGGTTCCATCTTCAGCTGGGGTGTCCCAATCCCAGAACGATTGTTGTTCTACCGGCGCCATCTCGGCCAGCAGATGGGATGCGGCAAAGACACGCTCCTGGCCAAGATTAAGACCTCACTGGCGGCAGAGCCGGGTTATTACGCGAAAGCGGCACGCCTGGCCGAACTGCGGAAACGTGCGTACACCTACTCGCAGGCCTCGAACTCTCCTGCCGTTCACCTGCAACTGGTGCGCGAGAAGGAGCTGCACCTGTCCCAGCGTGCGCTCATTCGCTCTGCCCGCGGGAGCGCGAGGATTTTAAGACTCATGAGCGAAGCCGCTAGCGGGCGCTATCAGCGGTTTTCCTTCTCCTGGAGCAGCATGGTTCGCGACTTGACAGCTACCGCCGCTCACCCCCGCTGACTCACCGACCAGGACATGGCGATGCCACTACCCACCCCCAGATTTGGCGGAAACCCGGCCCCCTGGGTTCATCCCGGCGTGCTAGTCGCGGCGCTGGCAGCGGGCGCGTTGATCCTGTTCCTGCCTCGTAAGTACGTCATCGTGCCTCTGCTGGCGGCCGCCCTGTTCATTCCTTTCGATCAGTGCGTGCTGATTGGTCCCCTGCACTGGACGATGCTGCGCTTCATCGTACTGGTGGGATGGCTGCGGGCGCTGTTTTCTTCGCTTTCTGCACAACGCCGCTTTCTCGGCACCGGTCTGAACGCCATAGACAAGGCGCTGATCCTGTGGGCGAGCATATCCGCCTTCAACGTGGTGCTGCTCTGGCACTCCGCAGCTGCCCTGATTAACCAGTTGGGCGTGCTCTACAACGTCTTCGCCATTTACTTCTTAATGCGCTTCCTCATCCGTGACGAAGATGACGCAGAGCGCGCAATACGCACTGTGACGGGAATAGCTGTTGTGGTAGCCGGAATCATGCTTGTGGAACAGGCCAGTGGCGCAAGAGTGTATTCTGCGCTGCTCGGCGGACAGCAGGAGGCAGGAAAGGCGCTCTGGGGACGACTGGGAACATTGCGGGCCGTGGCCGGCTTCGGCAACCCGGTTTCCGCGGGGGTATTTGGTGCCACGTTGCTGCCGCTCAGCTTCGCCCTCTGGTGGAAAGGGCACAAACGCACAGCCATCGCGGGCTTTTGTGCGGCCACCGCGATCGTCGTCGCCTCTGTTTCCAGCACCCCGGTGCTGGCCTATGCGGCGGCGATGTTGGCATTGTGTCTGTGGCCCCTGCGCCGCCATCTGCGCCTGCTGCGCTGGAGCGCAGTGCTGGCCCTGCTGAGCCTTCACCTGGTCATGAATGCACCGGTGTGGGCGCTGATCCAGCGTGTGGGCGTGATTGGCGGATCCTCCGGCTACCACCGCTACCTCCTGGTTGATCAGTTCTTTCGGCATTTCTCGGATTGGTGGCTGCTGGGCGCTCGGGATGCTGGCGAGTGGGGCTACCTTTCCTATGACATTGCCAACCAGTACGTGGGCATCGGGGAGAGCGCCGGCCTGGTGCCGCTGGTGTTGTTTGTTGCCGTCATTGTTTTTGCTTTCAAGTACCTGGGCAGAGCGCGGCTGGCGGCGGACGACGGCAACCAGCGGCGCTTCCTGTGGGCTATTGGTTGTGCTCTCCTGGCGCACGTTACCGCGTTCTTTGGCCTTTCCTATTTTGACCAGATGATTGTCTGCTGGTACACGCTGCTGGCCATCATCGCGGCGGTTGCTGTGCCGATGGCAGACAGTCAGCCGCAAGTGAGTTTGCAGGCCAGTGCGGTAGCGGCAGATTGCGCCGCCGGCACGGGGCAGAGCCCCGTGCCCACACAGGTCGCTGCAGAATGAAAATCGCTCTCCTTTGTGACCGCTATCCGCCCCGGCCCCACACCGGCATTGGGGCTTTTGTGCAGATGCTGGCCCGCGGACTTCAGCAACGCGGGCATGGCGTACTGGTGGTGGAGGTTGGGGAAGCTTACAGCGAGAAATCCGATGGTGGCGTGCCGATATTTACCCTCCCCCGGACTCGCCTGCGGTGGCTGGGCAACCTGATCACCCGCCTGAGGCTGTGGCAATGGCTCGCCGCCCAGGTCCGCGCCGGTGTGATTGAACTCATTGAGGCGCCGGACTATCCGGGATTCCTGCCATTTGCTGTTCCGGGATGCGCCACGGTGGTGCGCCTGCACCAGAGTTCGACGGTTTCACACCGGCTGGCGGGGCTGAAAATGTCGCACGGAATCCGCTTTTACGAGAAGAGAACACTGGCTGCGCACCCTAACTGGATCGGCGTTTCCTCTCATATCCTTGATTTGACGCAAAGGGCATTTGGCGTTTCAGCGAAGCGATTCGCCCTGATCCACAATGGAATCGTGCCCCTGCCCGCGGGTGGCGAAGAACCGCCTGGACTGCCGGGACGCTTCGTGCTCTATGCCGGCCAGGTCTCCCGGAGAAAGGGCTCTCTGGTATTGGCGGAAGCGGCGCGGGAATTCCTGCCGCGCCACCGTGATGTGCACCTCGTCTATGCGGGGGGCTGCCTTCCCGAAGCCGGAGTGAAGCCCATTGAACAGGCGATTCGACAAACCGTGGGCTGCGAACTGGCGGGCCATGTTCACTTTCTGGGGCAGTTGACGCGCGAACAAACTGTCAGCTGCATGCGGCGAGCGGCGGTTTTCGCCTTCCCCGCTCTCATTGACTGCTTCCCCCTGGTTGTGCTGGAAGCCATGAGCGCCGGTGTGCCTGTGGTCTTTACCAGAAATTCCCCAGGCCCGGAGATGATCGAAGACGGAGTCAGTGGCCTGCTTGCCGACCCGGCTTGTGCGCGTGACTTCGCGGAAAAGATCAGCCGGCTTTTGTCTGACCGGGAGTTTGCCGACCGCCTGGCCGCGCGGGCCTGCAAAAGGGTTGCCGAGCGCTTCTCCCTCGAACAGTGCGTTTCAGCTACGGAAAGGTTTTACGAGGAATGTCTGCAGGATGTTCCGCAACACGCGGCCAGCTACTGCTCGTCGCCGCCGACCGCTGTTCCACAACACCATTGACGTTTGCGGATAGTATGGCTTCGGCTCACCCCATCTACGTCGTCATCACCCCGGCGCGGGACGAGGCAGCCTGGATGGACTGCACCATCGAAAGCATGGTGGCGCAGACCTGGCGCCCGGCGGAGTGGATCATCGTGGACGATGGTTCTGGTGATGGCACCGGCGCCATCATCCGGGAATACGCCCGCCGGCACCCCTGGATTCGCGGCTTGCAGCGCCAGGACCGCGGCCGCCGTCTGCCCGGTACAGGCGTAGTCGAAGCATTCTACGAGGGCTACAACTCGCTGCAATCGAGCGCCTGGGAGTTGCTGGTCAAGCTGGACGCCGACCTGAGTTTTGCCCCCGACTTCTTCCAGAAATCTCTCGCTCATTTCCAGGCACAGCCACGCCTGGGTATCGGCGGTGCCTGCCTTTACCAACCGACCAGCGGATCGCTGCAACCGGAAGCAGGCCCCCGCTTCCACGTGCGCGGCGCCACCAAGATCTACCGGCGCCAGTGTTGGGAGGCTATAAAAGGCATCATGGTGGCGCCTGGGTGGGACGTGGTGGATGAGATCAGAGCCAGCATGTTGGGATGGATGACGGAGAGCTTTCCCGATGTAGGTGCGGTTCACCATCGCCCCACCGGAGGAGCCGGCCGCTGGCGCGACATGATCAAGCGCGGCCAAGGCTGCTATATTGCCGGCTATCACCCCCTCTACGTGGTGGCCCGATGCCTGCGCCACTTGGGCTCCAAACCTTACCTGCTGGGCTCTCTGGGCATGGGCGTCGGCTTCGTTGGGGGCTACCTTAGTGGTAAGCCGCGCGATCCGGCACTCGTACGCTACGTTCACGAGCAGCAATGGCGGCGGCTGCGGGGCGCAACCACGATGTGGGAATGAGCGGACATGCTCGGCGGTAGACCAATTCGCGTCCTCTACAGCTTCCCCCACAAGCTGGGCGCGGGCAGGATCTGTTATACGGCGTGGCAGCAGGTCACGGGACTTGCTGCCGCCGGCGCCGAGGTGCTCGTCTGTCCCGGGGTCCTGCATTGCCCGCTGCCGGCAAATGTTGCCGTGTGGCCGACCCTGGCGCGCGGCCGGTGGCGCATTCCCTACAAGCTGCTGGGCACGCTGCGAGCCTGCGCCGTGCACGATTGGATAGTCGCGCGCCGGCTCGAAGCCCTGGCCGGTCAAGTTGACATTGTTCATACCTGGCCCCTGGGGGCGCTTCACACCCTGCGCACCGCAGCCCGGCTGGGCATTCCCGCCGTGCTGGAGCGCCCTAACGCGCACACCCGGTTTGCGTATCAGGTGGTGCAAGAGGAATGCGCCCGCCTGGGGGTGGAATTGCCACCTGACCATGAGCACGCCTGGAAACCGGCGGTGCTGGCGCGGGAAGAGCAGGAGTATGAGCAGGCCTACCGGCTGCTGTGTCCATCGGATTTCGTGATGCAGACCTTCCTCCGCCAGGGCTTCCCGCGGGACCGCCTGCTGCACCATGAATATGGTTTCGATGAAGCTTTGTTTTATCCTGCCCAGATTCCACTACCGCCTGGGCGCGGCCTTAGGGTTCTGTTCGCCGGCGTCTGCGCCGTAAGAAAAGGACTGCACTATGCTCTGGAGGCATGGCTGCGCTCGCCCGCGCACACCGAAGGTACATTTCTGATCGCGGGCGAGTTTCTGCCGGCCTATGCCCGAAAACTGGCTTGCCAATTGGCTCATCCCAGCGTACGCGTGTTGGGAGATCGCAATGACTTGCCGGAATTGATGCGGCAGAGCGATGTGCTGGTATTGCCCAGCGTCGAGGAGGGCTTCGGACTAGTATGCGCGGAGGCAATGGGCAGCGGATGCGTGCCGCTGGTTTCGGGTGCCTGCACGGAAATCTGCGTTCATATGGGCAATGCGCTTGTGCACCACGTGGGCGATGTTGACACCCTTACCCGCCACCTGACCATGCTGCACCAGGACCGCGAACTCTTGCAGCGCCTGCGCGCCGGGTGCTTGCGCGCGGCCCCACACCACACCTGGACCGCTGCCGGAATCAAGCTGCTGCAAGTGTATCGCCAGGCAATCTCTGAAAAAGCAGGCGAAGGCGCGCTCTCAGAGCTGCAGTTGTGCGCCTGAACCTAGCTGACTGGCTAACTGGCTGGCTAGCTCCGATGGCGTGCTACTGAGGTGACCCGTCCCCTTCCCCCGGCCACCACCTTCACCATGCCCCCGCCTCGAATTCTGTTCCTTATTGAAAACGTTTCCATCCTGCGCGACCGCCGCGTGCGGCAGGAAGCCGCCGCGCTGGCAGGCGCCGGATGCGAAGTCACCGTGATCTGCCCGCGGCTCAAAACAGAGCCTCGTCTTCCCGCCTTTCTGGACGGGACGCGCATTTACTCCTACCCGCAGGCCTGGCAAGGCGCGGGTCTGCTCACCTACGCGCTGGAGTATGGCTGGAGCCTCCTGGCCACCACCTTCCTGGTAATGCTCGTCTGGTTGCGCCACGGCTTCGATGTAATGCACGCCGCCAATCCGCCCGACCTGTTCTTCCTGGTGGCAGCGCCCTTCCGCCGTCTGGGCAAGAAGTTTGTGTACGACCAGCATGATTTGAGCCCGGAACTTTTCGCGGCAAAGTTCGGCAGCCGAATGCAACTCCTGCCCCGGCTGCTGCTGTTCCTGGAGCGCTGTTCCTACCGTTTTGCCGACCTGGTCATCGTTACCAATCAGTCTTTCCACCGCCTGGCCATGACCCGGGGCGGCTGCCCGCCGGAAAAGATCTTCGTGGTGCGCAATGCTCCCGATGTCCTCCAATTTCGCTGTGGGCCGGCGCACCCTGAATTGAAGCAGGGTGCGGCCTTCCTTGCCGTCTATGCCGGAATTATGGGAACGAAAACCGGCGTTGACCGGGTGATTCGCGCCGCTCGCCACATTGTGCATAGACGCGGCCGGAAAGACGTCCACTTCGCCCTGGTCGGCGATGGCGATTGCCGCCAGAGCTTCCAGCAGCTGGCTCGCACCCTGGAGGTGGAGCAGTACGTTTCTTTCCCCGGATTCGTCGGCAACCAGGAGTTGCTGGCCTGGCTCTCCACAGCCGACGTCTGCCTCACTCCCGACCCGCCCTTTGCTGTGAATCAGCTTTGCAGCTCAACCAAGCTCCTGGAATACATGAGCTGCGGAAAGCCGACAGTTTGCTTCGATCTCAGGGAGGCGCGTTATTCAGCAGGCCTGTCCGCGGTTTACGTTGCAGAGGACGACGCGGCCCAATTCGGTGATGCGATCCTGGAGCTGCTCCGCGATCCTGCCCGCCGCCTGCGCATGGGCCGAATCGGGCTGCAGCGAGTCCGCGAAGAACTTAACTGGGAGCACTCAGGTATCGCGCTGTTGGAGGTTTACCGGCGGCTCACGGGCGCGGCTCTGCCACCCCTCGCCTCAGAGAAAAGGAAGGCGGCTTAGTTCACCGGCATCCCGTCCGCTGTCCTCTTGTGCGAAACTGGAACACCTGTATGCGGTGGTTATTGGAATCTGCCACATAGAAGCGATCGCGGGCATCCACCCATACCCCCAGAGGACGGCTGAACTCGCCTATCTTGCTGCCCGCCCGCCCGAAGACACTCAGCAGTTTGCCTTCCTGGCTGTACACCCGCACCATCCCCTTCATTTCGTCGCTAATGTAGATATCGCCCTGGCTGTCTATGGCCATCCCGGCGTGATCCGGTGGCGAATCGTTGTCATTGGGCGTGCGGAACTGGCGGAGCACGCGTCCCTGCAGGTCCAATACTTGAACGCGGGACCCGAAGTCATCGAGCACAAACAGCTGATTGCGATCCAGAACAACACTGGTGGGCTTGTTGAACACCTGCTGCCCGGCGATGCGGTCGCGGCCAAAATTGGCTAGAGCCTGCCCCCGTAAATCCAGAACGGAAACCACATTGCGCGGGGTATCGGCCACGTAAATTCTGCCGGCGGGCCCATCCACAGCGACGCCCTCCGGCCGCTCGAAGAACGGTTCGCCCTTGATCTTCCCCAGATAATGACGAAAGCGGCCCAGGTGGTCGTACACCAGGACCATGCCGCGCTCGGAATCGGCGACGTAGATATTGTTCTGGCCGTCGGAGGCCACGCCCACCG
>JBLMXE010000299.1:0-7211 GCA_050257615.1 Chlamydiota bacterium
AACCAGTGGTCAGTGGCTAGTGGTCAGTTCCCAAGTCTCAGGTTGGTTAGATGCGTCGCACCTGATCGGGTGCAGAGACGCCCGGGCATTGGCGTTCTCATGCCACCTAGACACCGACAACCGAGAACTGGCAACTGACCACTGGCAACTGGTTTACTGCGGTGGTTTCTGCGGCGCCGGCTTGCCCTGCTGCTGGCCCGGCAGTTCCTCGCCCTGGTAGGTGATTTTCACCTTCGAGCCAAACCGCTTGTAATCCTCATATTTCACGATTTCGCGGATGTGCACGTCGCCCATGCTGAAGTGCAGTTCATCATCTGCCCGGGTGTACACCGGGAACCAGTAGACGTTGTCAATCTGCTGCCGCCAGGTAGTGAACTTGGGAAAGAGATTCTCCTGGTTCTTCTTACGGATGTCGGGAACGCTCTTGCCGTAGGTCTTCACTATCTGGAAGTCGTGATCGTCCACCCAGATGCGGCCCTGGAAATAACGCTTGTTCTTCTCAATCTTCTTGGGCGCAATGTCGAACACGTAGCAGTGCAGTTCATCTTCCTGCTGCGTGCCTTTGTAGAGAATGTCGTACTCCGGAATCTCCTCGCTGGTCAGCACAAAGGGCATGAGGTGGCGGATGTCCTGCAAGTCCTGCTCGGTCATGGAGATGCCGCCATTCTCCAGCGTGGACTGGGGAGCGAACTTGACCTGCTCGATGCGGTTGCCCCTGTTGTCGAAGAGGACGTCGAAGATTTCCTGGTACTCGCCCGTGACGGTGTCACCATCCACCGTCATCACCTTCACCGACTGGCGGTAGGTGTAGCTCTCGCGCGCCTCCTGGAACATTTTTTCCTTGGCGGCGAAGCGCTGGATGATCTGGTCCACGGTGATGCCCTGGGGCTGGGCCGGGTTCAGCGGCCCTTCGCCGCGCTGTGCCAGGGCAGGGATGGCGGCACAGACCAAAACGGCGAGAGTGGGAAGAGCAAGGGAAGACAGAAAACGGGGCTTCATAGTATTCAATTCTACCGGGAATTTGATTATTTAGATGCGCACTCTGGTCCGGGCGTCCCGGATTTTCTCGCTTTGTAAAGCCAACCCACTCCTAGCCGGCAATGCCGACGTCCATTGCCCACTCAGCCAGGGCACAGAATAGAAACCGAGCAACGACCTCGGTAACCTTTGTCTTGCCTGTCCTGCACCGCACAATTCTCCAGTAGTTGCTCAGGCCGCAATGCCCAAAATGATTATTATCGTTGTGATCGGAGCAGTGACCGCCCTGGCAATGTTTGCCATCTTGTTGAAACTGGGCACACACCAGCCCAACAAGGCAGAGAAACTCGAGAAGGGCGACATCCTCAAGCAGCTCCTGGCACTCTCGGAGCTCGAAGAGCGCGGCGCCAAACCAACACCCCGCCCGGCGCGGGTGGAGAATGCCAGCCAGGCTCCCAAGTCCCCGCCCCCCAAGGCCATCGGGCGAACTTCATGTGCGACCTAGTGACACCCATCAACATTTCCTGAGCAATTCCGATAAACTGAGCGGTCCAGGCCAGTCTTAGGAGCTTAGTCACTGACGCCTGACTCCCGACCCCTGACCCCCGGTTCTCATGCTGCCGCGCCTCTACGCCATCATTGACGCCTCCTTTTTCCCTGATACCGCCGCGTTGCTGGCTTTCGCCGCGGAACTGCGCGCCGCCGGGGTGACTCTCTTCCAATACAGGAATAAAGGAGAAAACGCTCGGCAGATGCTGAGCCAGGCCCGCGAACTGCGCCGCCGGCTGGAGGATGCGTGCCTGATCATGAACGACCGCGCCGACCTCTGCCTGGCCGCCGGATTCGATGGCGTGCATGTGGGGCAGGAGGACCTGTCGGTGGAGGGGGTGCGGCGGGTGATCGGGGGGAAATTATGGGTGGGCGTGTCCACGCACATTCCCGAGCAGGTGCAGGCGGCAGCTGCCACCTCCGCCGATTACGTGGCCGTCGGCCCAGTGGCCGCCACCAAGACCAAAGCGAATCCTGATCCAGTCATTGGGCTGGAGGGGGTAAAGATGGCACGCAGCCTGACTAGCAAGCCCTTGGTGGCGATTGGTGGCATCACCCGCCAGAACTGCCGTTCGGTGCTGGAGGCTGGAGCGGACTCGGTAGCAGTGATCTCAGATCTCCTAAACGCCCCCGGCAAATCTGCAGAGGAATTTTTGCGCCGGTTAGGGTAAAGTCATGGCCGTACCCGAGCAGGAGGGCTGGATGCCCTCGCAATAGCCCGCAGGACGCCGCTGCTACGTTAACTTCACCACGGGGTAATTTCTGAGCACTGACATCCGGAATTCCGCGCCGCCGGCGGCCGCTACTGAGTGGGAGACCGCCACCCATCAGGACAAGGAGCTGGTCAAGGGGTTGGGCTTGACCAGCGCCACCACCCTGGTCATGGGCTCCATGATCGGCTCGGGCATCTTCATCGTCTCCGCCGATATTGCACGGGAAGTAAATTCGCCCGGCTTGCTCATTCTGGCCTGGGTCGTGACCGGTTTCATGACCATTACCGGGGCGCTCTGCTATGGCGAACTGGCGGCCATGATGCCCCGTGCCGGCGGACAATACGTGTACCTGCGCGAGTCGCTGGGCCCGCTCTGGGGCTTCCTTTATGGCTGGACGCTGTTTCTGGTCATCCAGACCGGCACCATCGCCGCAGTGGGCGTGGCTTTCGGCAAATTTCTGGGCTACTTCTTCCCCTCCATCTCTTCCACCCACTGGATTGTGCACATCGCCAAGGTGCCGCCCATCCCGGTGGGGCCCATGGTGCTGGGCAACATGGATGTGGGCCTGAATACCCAGAACCTGATCGCCATCATCGTCATCGTATTTCTCTCCGTGGTGAATATTTTTGGGCTGAAGACTGGCGCCATGATCCAGAACGTGTTCACCATCGCCAAAGCCTCGGCCCTGTTCGGGTTGGTGGCGCTGGGGCTGGCGATCGGGCGCAACGCGACAGCGATTGCCGCCAATTTCACCGATTTCTGGCGCAACGCGGGCTGGCACGCGCAACATGCGGTGCAGGTGGGAGTGGGCGGGCCGGTGGCCATCGTGGGTACGCTGACCATCGTGGCGGTGGCCCAGGTGGGTTCGCTCTTCTCCGCCGACGCCTGGAACAACGTGACCTTCACTGCCGGTGAGGTCAAGAATCCCAGCCGCAACCTGCCCCTGTCGTTGGCCATGGGCACGGGCGTGGTCATCCTGCTCTATATCGCCACCAATTTCATTTACCTGCTGGTGCTGCCTCTTAACGGAGATCCCCACGGCCTGACTACCTTGGCTCGGGGCATCCAGTATGCCGCCGAAGACCGCGTAGGAAGCGCGGCGATGTTCCAGATGTTCGGCCAGGCGGGGGGAGCGCTTATGGCCGTGGCCATCCTGCTTTCCAGCTTTGGATGCGACAACGGGCTGATTCTGGCCGGCGCCCGCGTCTATTACGCCATGGCCAAAGACAAGCTGTTCTTCCGCAAGGTGGCCGACCTCCACCCCAAGTACAAGACTCCGGTCACCTCGCTGATGGTGCAGGCGGTCTGGACCTGCATTCTTTGCCTTTCCGGCAGCTACAGCCAGCTGCTGGACTACATCATCTTCGCCGTGCTGGTCTTTTACATTCTGACTATTGCCGGCTTGTTCGTATTGCGCTGGAAGCATCCGCAGGCGGAGCGCCCCTACCGGGCCATTGGCTATCCCATCCTGCCCGCCGTCTATATAGTTTTCGCGGTGTTTATAGATGTCGTACTATTGCGCTACAAGCCCCAATACACTTGGCCGGGCCTGATTATCGTGCTCATCGGAATACCGGTTTACCTGCTGTGGTCGCGCCTGAACCGGACTGATTCGGTGGTGCAAGCGTAAATCCTTTAGAAAAGAGCGATGGATGTCTAACTTACTCAAAACCAAGCCTCTCGACGTGGTGATGGCGGAAGCCTACGAAACCGGCGAGCACAGCCTGAAGCGCGCCCTGGGGCCGGGAAATCTGATTGCCCTGGGCATTGGCGCCATTATCGGCACCGGCATTTTTGTGCTCACCGGCGCGGCCTCGGCCATGTACGCCGGACCTTCCATCGTTCTTTCTTTTATCGTAGCCGGCATCGGCTGCGTTTTTGCCGGCCTGTGTTATGCCGAGTTCGCAGCCATGATTCCCATCGCCGGCTCGGCCTACACCTATGGCTACGCCACTTTGGGCGAAATTTTTGCCTGGATTATCGGCTGGGACCTGATTCTGGAGTATGCCTTCGGCGCCGCTACCGTGGCTTCTGGCTGGAGCGGCTACGTGCTCAGTTTCCTGCAGGATTTCGGCATCCGCTTGAGTCCCAAGCTGGCCGGCGCCCCGGGCACCCCCTTTGTGCTCTATAACGGTCATTGGGAAAATCTGAGCCGCGTGTCCAAGGCCCTGGCCCTGCACCACATTGATCCCAGCACCCTGCCGCACCAAACTTCGTTTTTCAACCTATTCGGCTTCATCGGAATTGCCCTAGTCACCGTGGTCCTGGTGATTGGCATCAAGGAATCGGCCAATCTGAATTCTTTGATTGTGGTGGTCAAGGTTTGCGTGCTGCTGGTATTCGTCGGCTTGGGCGTGAACTTCATCCTGGGCCACATGGCGGAAGCCTCCGCCAACTGGCATCCCTTCATTCCACCAAACCAAGGCGGCTTCGGAGAGTTTGGCACCAGCGGGATATTCCGCGCCGCGGGCGTAATCTTCTTCGCCTACATCGGCTTCGACGCGGTCTCCACGGCGGCACAGGAGACGAAGAACCCCAAGCGCGACATGCCCATTGGCATTCTGGGCTCGCTGGTTATCTGCACCATTCTCTACATCCTGGTTTCCGGCGTGCTCACCGGTCTGGTGAAGTACACCAACCTCAATGTGCCTGACCCGATCGCCATCGGCATTGATATGACGGGCGTGCGCTGGGGCAGCCTGCTGGTGAAATTGGGCGCCATCTGCGGCCTGAGCAGCACCATGGTGGTGATGTTGCTGGGCCAGTCGCGCATCTTCTACACCATGTCGCACGACGGCCTGCTGCCGAAATGGGCCAGCGCCGTGCACCCGCGTTTCCGCACCCCGTGGATTTCCTCCATCTTCGTGGGCGTATTTGTGGCCATGTTCGCCGCCCTGATTCCCATCTCTGTGCTGGGTGAACTGGTCAGCATCGGCACGCTGCTGGCCTTCGTCATCGTGTGTGCCGGGGTGTGGGTGCTGCGCCGCACGCGGCCCGAAGTGCCGCGCCCGTTTCGCACGCCCTGGGTGCCGTTTGTGCCCATCATGGGGATTCTGATTTCCGCGCTCATGATGGTCAGTCTGCCATTCGATACCTGGCTGCGCCTGATTGTGTGGCTGATTATCGGCATGGTGATTTACTTCACCTACAGCCGCCGGCACAGCAAGGTGCAGCAGGGCGCCGCGAGCGTCGCAACGCCGCCGGTGGGCGCGCAGACGGGGCCGAGATAGCTGTATAGCTGGCTGGCTTCCTGGCTGACTGGCTGGTCAGCTCGCTTCCTCACGGGCGGGAGCGCTCGTGCCACAAACATTTTCTTTCCCCGGCGCAATTATGGTGAAATTGGTGGCGGATACGGGCCACTCCACTGCCTTGCGGGCTGAGAACTGAGAACCGGAACTGAGAACTGCTCCTTGCACGCTTTTCGCAATGTGAAACTGATTGGCCTGGGGCTGTTGATCCTCATGCTCCTGGGCGTAGCCGGCTTTCACTTCATCGAGGGCTGGCCCTGGTTCGACGGCCTCTACATGGTGGTGACCACCTTCACCACTATCGGCTACCAGGAGGTACATCCGCTTTCCCATGCCGGTCGGATTTTCAATCTCTTCCTCATCATTACCGGTGTTTCCCTGGTGTTCCTGGGCATCGGGTCGCTGACCCAGGCTTTGCTAGAATTCGAGCTGGGTAATTTCTTCGGCAGGCGGCGCATGGAACGCGAGATCAGCCGGCTCACCGATCACTTCATCATCTGCGGCGTTGGTCGCGTGGGGCGCAGTGCCGCCCGCGAGCTGGCGCGCAAGCCCGCGCCCTTCCTGGTGATCGAGCAGAACGAGGCTAAGGCGCAACGCTACGGGGAGGAATTTCTCACCATGGTGGGCGATGCCACCCAGGAAGCGACCCTGCGCCAGGCCCGTATCGAGTATGCCCGCGGGCTGGTGGCGGCCACTACCACCGATGCCACCAACATCTACATTGTGCTCACCGCCCGCGCCCTGAATCCGCAATTGAAAATCATCGCCCGCGCCAGCGAGGAGGACGCTGAAAAGCACCTGCTCACCGCCGGCGCCGACTCGGTCATCTCGCCTTATGTGTTCGCCGGCCACCGCATCGCGCAATCCTTCCTGCGCCCCAACGTGCTCGACTTCCTCGACATTGCCACCGTGCGCCACGGCAAGATGGGCCTGGAGATCGAGGAAATCTTTGTTGACCAGCGCTCGCCGTTTGCCGGAAAAACCATAGAGGGCTCGAAGATCCGCCAGGATTTGGGCGTGATTGTGCTCGCTATCAAACACTCTGGCCAGGAAATGCGCTTCAGTCCCGCGCCCGAAGACCGCATCGAACCGGGCGATTACCTCATCGCCATGGGCGAGCCTGCCGGTCTGCGCAAGCTCGAAGCCACCGCCCACCTGCGCTCATGAAAATCGTAACCGCCGCCGAAATGCGCGCCATTGACCGCGCCACCAGCGAGCGCTACGGCGTGCCCTCGCTGACGCTGATGGAAAATGCCGGCACGGCGGTGGCTGACTTTGTGCTCCGCGACTATCCCGGCGCCCGCCGCGTGGGCGTGGTCTGCGGCAAGGGTAACAATGGGGGAGACGGCTTTGTGGCTGCGCGCAAGCTGCTGGAGGCGGGCAGGGAAGTGCGGCTGCTGCTGCTGTGCGAGCCTGGCGAGTTGCGCGGGGACGCCGAGGCCATGTTCCGCCAACTGCAGGTGAAGCCGGTGCTGGCGCGGTCGTCCGAGGAATTCAGGAGCGCGGCGTCGCAGGCGGTGTTCGACTGCGACCTGCTGCTGGATGCCGTGCTGGGCACCGGTTTTCGCCCGCCGGTGACCGGCCTATACGCCGAAGTCATTCAGCATTTCGCGCAGGCGCGCGCGCCCATTGTGGCCGTGGACATTCCTTCCGGGCTGGATGCCGATGCCATGGACGGCGTACCGGCGGCTGGCCCGGTGGTCCCCGCCTGCGCCACCGTGAC
>JBLMXE010000300.1:0-11526 GCA_050257615.1 Chlamydiota bacterium
GACGGTCTTCATAAGGGTTCTCCGGTGCGTTGGGCCGGAATTTTGAATGAGTCCTATCTAAAATTTTGATTCCGGTGAAACAGACAGTATATGAAGGGTGCGGGCAGGGGGGCAAGCCGGGGCTCACAAGGGGAGGTGACGTCGGTACCAAGGGCGGCAAGGGGGGCGCGCCAAATAACGCCCGGATGTCCACCGCCTGCTCCGCCACGATGTGCTTGAGTTGGCGGTTCTCCTAGGGCGAAAAAGATGCTTTCTGCCCAAGGAAGCAGTGTGTTAATATCATTAACCCTCCGGGTTAATAGAAACTGTTGACAAAACAACGCCGTGAGAATAAGATTCCAATCAGGCAAGTTCGCCAAGGCGGCGAACTCGGAGTCGCTATCCAACCGCCAATGGGGAGCGAAACGCGCTGCCAAGATTCGACAAAGGCTCTTGGAACTCGCCGCCGCTGACACGCTGGCTGATGTCAGCCGACTGCCCCCTCCGCGCTGTCACCAGCTCAGCGAAAACTTGGATGAGCAGTTTGCGGTGGATATTTCCCCAAACGAACGGCTGGTGTTCGAGGTCGACGACAATCCGGTCCCAAGAAGGGCAGACGGAGGAATTGACCTCAACAAGGTGCTTGCGGTCGTCATATTGAGAATTGAGGATTACCATGGCTGATAACAAAAAGAGGATTGAGTTCAAGCCCGACTACGTGGTTGCTCCGGGGGCAACCCTACTTGAAACAATCCAATTGCGCGGTCTCTCCCAAGCTGAGTTGGCGAAGAGAACTGGACGCCCGCTTAAGACCATAAACGAGATTATCAAGGGCAAAGCTGCAATCACAGCAGAGACCGCCCTGCAACTGGAGCACGTTCTGGGTGTGCCAGCTTCATTTTGGAACAACTTGGAACGAAACTACCGACAAGCCCTAGCGTCGCTCAAAGAACAAAAATCCTTGGAAGCAGCAAAGGATTGGGTTCAGAAGTTCCCTGTCAAGGAACTCATGAAACGCGGCGTGCTCAACAAATCGCGGGCAGGAACAGAACTAGTTCGAGCAATGTTCCAGTTCTTTGGTGTAAGCAGCATGACTGCGTGGAACCGAATGTGGATTGCTCCCGCAGCAGCTTACCGCCGATCACCTGCCTTCCGCACTTCTCCCGAAGCCACAGCGGCATGGCTCCGACTGGGAGAGATCGCAGCCCAAAAGCAAGAACTGCCAGCGTTCGACAAAGCCGCCTTCAAACAGGTCCTCGGACACATGCGTGACCTGATGACCCTGCATCCCGCTGAGTTGCAGAAATCAATGGTGCCCGAGTGCCACAAGGCCGGGGTAGCTCTGGTTTTTGTCAAAGAACTACCCCGTACCCGTGTTCACGGTGCGGTCCGCTGGATTGGGGATAATCCAATAATCCAGCTAAGCTGCCGCTACAAAGTCGAGGATATTTTCTGGTTCACGTTTTTCCATGAGGCAGGGCACGTTCTTTTGCACGGCAAGCGCGACATCTTCCTTGAGGATGACCGTAACGGTGACGTCAAGGAACGGGAAGCGGACGCATTTGCCACCAGCCAGCTAATACCAGAGCCTCAATGGCGACGTTTCATCAGCGCCTCGCATTTTTCCGATTCGAGCGTTCAATCGCTGGCAGAAAGTCTCCGCATTCCGGCTGGAATTGTTGTCGGTCGCCTGCAACACGAAGGTATGATTGCGTTTTCGCGGCTCAACCATCTCAAAAGAAGGTTTGATCTGACCCAGCCGTTGACAGCCTGAGTCACTGAAGGTAGCGGCTGCGCTGGGCCGCCCACCCTTGCCGCTATATCCCAGAAATGAAATGGAGTGCCCCACCCTTGGCGGGGTTTGCCAAGGGTGGGAAGAGAAGTATGGCCCGGTCCCAACTTCAGCCAGAAATAACCTCTTTCCCACCCTTTGCACAAACCGCAAAGGGTGGGGCACCCCGCTTGTGTTCCGGCCGAAGGGTGCGCCGCCCGCCAGCATAGCGGGTCCACTGCGGGAAGGAAAACGGGTCATTCAACTTGCAACTAAGTGTTAACAGATGCTTGCGTATAGCTGTTATAATCGGCTTCAAAAGTAGAACATGTCCCCGCATGACCACGCGAGCGTTGATGCCGCACTTCAATTCGGCCGCCACAATTTCGACAACCACCAAGCGCTGATTCGCTCATCAGACACGAAGGCAGGCGTGATGGTGAGCGTCATCGTATTCCTCGCTGCGAGCGCCCTGCAGGTTTCGAAAGAAGCAATCGGGAAACTGCACTCGTCGCCTTGCATAGTGCTGGCGACCGGAATCGTGCTTGTGGTGTCCTCGGCCGGACTCCTTGTATCAGTGCTGTGGGCCTTCGTAACAGTTCAGAGAGCGCTAAGGCCGCGAGGGGCCAGATTCTACGGTACCGCCCAGAAGGGACGCGACCTGATGTGGCAGGAGCACGTGATAGCGCACGGCAGCAGCGCGGACTACTTCACAGCTGTACATGATGCTTCACCGGAGTTGATCCTCCGCAATTACACGGACCAGATATTCGAACTTGCCCATATCTCGAAGGAAAAGATGGATGCGCTCAGGGGTGCCCGATGGGTGATGTGGCTCGCGTTCTGGTCATGGATAGTGTGCATCGCATCAGGCTTGGCTTTGTTAAGGTACCCATGACAGACAAACCAACCAACCCTTGGGAAGTGATCCTCCGTGGCCTGTCGGCCGATAGGCCGCCAGAGAAGGCTGCAGACAATCATTTTGGTCTCTTCAAGTCATTGTTCCCGACCATAGCCCCACCGCTAGGGCCACCATTACCGCCTCCTCTCACCAGCCCCACAAAGCGGACGGCACTATTACCACCTCCGAAGCCGTGGTCTGTAGGCAGCATTGAATGGGCCAGGTTTCACATGTCCCGCTTCGCGAAAATGAAGGCTCAGGTCAACGAAGGCAGGGTTCTCCCTCGAATTGACGACTTGGCAATTATGGAGGGCAGAAAGATCAGGGCTGCATTCGTGTACAGCGATCTGCACGGATTCACAAAGCTGGTCGCCACGCAGTCGACGCATAAGAGCTTTGTTTTTTTGCAGTCATTCCTTTATATCGCTGCGCAGCTCACGCAGCACTATGGAGGACAGGTCATGGATTGCGCAGGAGACCGGGTGCTGTCCGTGTTCCACCGGTCTCCGAACAATATTTCACGGGAACCAGTAGAGGACGGCGTAACTTTCGCACTCTGGTTGCAAACTGTGTTTCGGAACGCGGTTGCGCCGGTATTTGCAGGTGCCGGCTTGGGCAATCTGAGCGTAGGTGTCGGCGTCGATTACGGGGACGCAGTAGTCGGGTGTGTCGGAATCCGAGACGGCAAGCGTATCGTATTCTTCGGGGATGCCGCAAACCACGCAGCGAAACTCCAAGAGCTAGCAGGCGAAGGAGAGACCGTCATCTCCGCTGCGGCCGACAGGATGCGACCGGCATATCTCGACAATGGGCGTTGGAACTTTCAGCGGGAACAGCTAACAAGCGGTGAAGTCATACTGCGCATCGCCGATTGGTTTGCGGGCGAAACACCACCGAAACTGCGATAGGATTTTTGCTATCAGAAACCTACCTGCTAAGGGGGACGGCGTTCGTCCTCAGCGGCTTCGCGGGAAAAAGGCGGGAGTTCCGAATCACAAGGTCCCCCGACTCGGACCGGTTTCTGTATGGCCGGTCCTCGCTCGGGATGACAGAGGAACACTAATTACCGTTCCTGGGCTCCTTTGCTGCACTCATGGCTATTTGCGGCTAGCGGCGGCGTGGGAGCGGGCGGGCGCGCCGATTTCGATTTCCATGCCTTCGGCGGCGGCGCGCACGCGGGGATAGTAATTGCCGGCCTCGCGCACGATGCGCTCGATGCAGGCGTCGTCGTGGTCGGGATCGTGGTGGAAGAGCACCAGTTCCTTGGCGCCGCTCTCCATGACTACATTGACGGCTTCGCGCCAATGGCTGTGACCCCAGCCGCGGCGGCAGACTTCGTACTCTTCGGGCAGGTACTGGGCGTCGTAGATGAGCACGTCAGCGCCCTCGGCCAACTGACGCACCTGCTTATCGAACAGGGGCTGGCCGGGCTCGTTGTCGGTGGCGTAAACCAGCACGCCGTCGCGCGTCTCCATGCGGAAGCCAAGGCAGCCCTGGGGATGGTTCAGGGCCATGGTGCGCAGCACGCAGTTCTCCATGGTCATCTGGCCTTCGCCGATGTCGTGGAAGTGGCGATGAGCGGCCATCTGCCCCATGTCCACGGGGAAGTAAGGTTCGTTCATCTGCTCTTCCAGCACGCGCTGCAGGCTGCGGGTGCGGCTGGAGGAGTGGAAGAAGAAGCGGTTCTCGGCGTTGTCGTAAAGCGGGGTAAAGAAGGGGATGCCCTGGATGTGGTCCCAGTGGAAGTGGGAGATGAAGATGTGGGCGGAGATGCCGGGGCCGGCATGGTTGCTCAGCCACTTGCCCAGATTGCGCAGACCGGTGCCGCAGTCGAAAATGTAGAAGCCGTCGCCGGCCCGCACCTCGACGCAGGAGGTATTACCTCCGTAACGCATGTTTTCCGGCTGCGGAGTAGGGGTTGACCCCCGTACTCCCCAAAATCGAACGCGCATAGCCTCCTGCCGGCTGGTTGGACGTTAACCCATCTTGCAACCCGTAAGTGGCTGCGTCAATGACCGATAGTGCACGGGCTTGAGGTAACCCAGTTGTCAGCTGCCGGTTCCCAGTTGCCAGTTAGCTGTTGCCGGTAAGCTGCTCCCAACCGCCTCGATTGCTCTCGTCTAGGGTTTTCATGTGTATCCAACTGCCTGACCGCGACGTCAAAGCAGTCGGATCTCAGGTTGTGCGTACTAGAACTGGCAATTGACAACTGGGTACTGGCAACTCGCTCCTCATATAATGTGCCTTTCACCCCTAAAACATGCTGCGCCCTGATTACAGCGAATTTACGCGGCTGGCACGGGAGGCCACGCTGGTGCCGGTGGCCAAGTCCATCACGGCCGATTTGCTGACGCCGGTTTCTGCCTTCCTGGCGCTGGCTGGCCAGGAGCCGGGGTCGTTCTTGCTGGAGTCGGTGGAGGCCGGCGAAAGGATCGGGCGCTACACTTTTCTGGGCGCGCGGCCGTATATGCAGGTGCAGTCGCGCGGGACAGAGATCACGGTGGAACGCGGCGGGCGGGTAGAGCGCTCCAGCGGCAACATCTTCCAGACGGTGCAGCAGATGCTGCGGCAGCATCGCGCAGCTACGGTGCCGGAGCTGCCGCCTTTCACCGCGGGTGCGGTGGGCTATTTCGCCTACGACGTGGTGCGCCAGCTGGAGAAGATCGGCGAACATGCCAAGGAGGACGTGGGCGCTCCCGATTGCGCGCTGATGTTTTTCGACCGGCTGCTGGCCTTCGACCATCTGCGCCACCAGATTCACATCATCGCCGCCGCCGACGTCAGCCGTGAAAGCCTGCGGCAGGCCTATGATCGGGCACTTCGCGACATTGCCGCCATCGAGAAGAAACTGACGGCCGGGCTGCGGCGGCTGTCCCCGAGCGCGGTGCGCCGTTTTCCCCGAAACTTGAAAGTCCGCCACCGCACCAGCCGCGCCGATTACATACGCGGTGTAGAACGCATGAAGGAATACATCGCGGCGGGAGATATCTTCCAGGCGGTGCTGTCGCAGCGGCTGGAGTTCGAGCCGGGGGCCGTGCCCTTCGACCTCTATCGCGCCCTGCGCACGGTGAATCCATCGCCCTATATGTATTTTCTGCGTTTACGTGAATTGGGAGCGGAAGGCAGCAAGCGCGAAGGCGAGGCACTGCAGATTCTGGGCTCGTCGCCGGAAATGCTGGTGCGGGTAACGGGGCAGCGGCTGGAATACCGTCCCATTGCCGGAACGCATCCCCGCGGGCGTGACGAGGCCGAAGATCAGCGGCTGGAAAAAGCGATGCGCGAGGACGAAAAAGAGCGCGCCGAGCACGTCATGCTGGTGGACTTGGGGCGCAACGACATTGGCCGGGTCAGCGACTATGGCTCGGTCGCGGTGCCCAAGCTGATGTACGTGGAGCGCTACTCGCACGTGATGCACCTGGTGTCGGCGATTGAAGGACATTTGCGGCCGGAACTCGACGCCATTGACGCCTTGGCCGCGTGTTTCCCGGCGGGAACGCTGACCGGCGCGCCCAAGGTGCGGGCCATGCAGATCATCGAAGACCTGGAGCCGGTGCGGCGCGGCGTGTATGGCGGAGCGGTGCTGTACGCGGACTTCGCTGGCAACCTGGACTCCTGCATCACGATTCGCACCATGGTGGTGAAGGGCAAGCGAGCCTACCTGCAGGCGGGGGCAGGCATCGTGGCTGATTCCGATCCGGAACGCGAATATCAGGAGTGTCTCAACAAGGCGCAGGCGGGGTTGCGCGCGGTGCAACTGGCAAGGGCCGGGCTGGAGTGACTTTCACCGCCAAACCCAAATCTCACCGCCGAGACGCCGAGAGCGCCAAGATTGTTCCGCGTGGGGCAGAGCCGAGAAAGACGGTCGAGTATCGCTGATTCGTATCAGGGCATGCCTTCAGGCGTGCCGAATAGCGCAGCTTAGCCTTTGGGCTTCAGCCCCTGAGGAAGAACCAAAAACCCGCAGCGGCTAAAGCCGGTTTATTAACATAGCTGCAATGGCATGGCTGAAGCCATGCCCTGATACGAAGCTTTCCTCTCACGACCGGATGCCGACCACGCCCAACAGCCTTCCTACGACTTCTTTCTCTTTGCGATAAGAGAACAGCAGGTCGGTACGGCAGGAGGTGCACAACGGGGAAGCGCTGATGTTTTCGGCGGGCACGCCGGCATCCAGCAGCTGGCGGGTGTTGGCGGCCACCAGGTCGAGAAAGAGCAGAATCTCCTCCGGGCCGTGGCCGGGGGCGCGGGCGGTAAGGAACAGCAGGGGATATTTTTCGTGCACGGGATTGGATTCGCGCACCTCGCGAAACAGTTCAGCGGCGTAGGCGAACTGGGAGTGAAATTTCTCCCGCACCTCCTCGCCCACCTGGTAACAGCAGGAGTGGATGCCGGGCCCGATGGCGGCGTGCAGATCACCGGCGAGACTGCCGAACTGGCGGCGCATCTCGCCCACGCCTTTCTCCACGATGCGTTTCAGGGTGCCACGCCAGCCGGCGTGAAAGGCGCCCACGGTGCGGCGTTTCGAGTCCACCAGCAGAATGGGAAGGCAGTCTGCAGTTTGCACGCCCAGCAGCAGCCCGGGTACATCAGTGATCAGGCCATCGCCCGTGGGATGCGCGTCCGGTGCGGCGACGTAATGAATGAGGTCGGAATGGACCTGGCGCTGGGTGATCAAGCGCCAGACGGTGGGGTTGGCGTCCAGCGCCCGCATAAAGGCTTGGCGATTGCGCTCCACTGCGGCGCGGGTATCGTGTTTGGTGAAACCCAGGTTGAGGGAGGAGCCGCCATATGCGGCCGAATGTCCGCCCACGCGGGTACTGAAGCCGTGCACCAGCCAGGGGAAATCAAGAATTTCTGATTGAAGAATTTCGATTTTTGATTTCGGCGAGCGCCTGGCGACGCGCGTTTTCGGCCCCATGGCTTCATTCTACCTTGTGGGCAGCCGAAGGCCGATGACCGAGAGCCCACGACCAAACGACGAACGACCAACGACTTCGTATATATTTATAGGTTCCTATGTACGAGGACTTTCGCGCTACTGAACGCTGGTCAGAAGAAGAAACGCACTGCCTTTACCAGGCGCTGGTGTTGGCCATCTCCACCCGCCACGCCGACGCCGTGGACATCAAGTTCCTGGCCAATGGCCGGCCAGTATGGATTGCGCTACCCTTGCCCGGCTGGGTGGAATACGGCAGGCGCACAGGCAAGACCATCACCGACCCGCTGGCGGTGCAGATCGCGGGACATTATCTGAAGACGGCTATCGAGAGCGGCGAGGACGGAGGCCGCGAGTTGCACTCCCTCACCGTGGAGCAGATGCTGCAGCATCTGGAGGCGGTGCTGGAAGAAGCGCGCAGCGGCGTGCCCGCCTGAAAAAGCAACCATGGAGCAGGTTTTTGGATCACAACCTGTTGTGATTAAAGGCACTTTCCCGCCCCCGCCGGGCAAGTGACAATCAGAGCCCGTATATCCTTCTGAAGCCGCAACCTTGGAAGGCATTGCCATTTAGGGCACAATATCAGCTTTGCACCTGCAAGGAGCCGCACTCATGTCCATCGCTATTCAACCCAGCCTGGCGGAGTTATTGCGTCACGGGAAGGTGCACCACAACCTCAATGCCGCGCCACTGGTGGAGATCGCCATTCGCCGCGGCGAAGCCCGGCTGGCCAGTAATGGGGGGCTGGTCGCCTATACCGGGCGCACCGGCCGTTCCCCTAAAGACAAGTTCACCATCAATGACGAGCTCACCGCCGACCGGGTGCACTGGGGCTCGGTGAACCAGCCCTTCGAGCGGGAAAGATTCGACGCCCTCTATGACAAGGTAGTGGAGCACCTGCGCGACCGCGAACTGTTCGTGCAGGACCTGTTCGCCGGCGCCGACCCGCAGTACCGGCTGCCGGTGCGGGTGATCACCGAGCACGCCTGGCAGAGCCTGTTCGCGCGCCAGCTTTTTATCCGGCCCACAGCGCAGGAACTGCACAGCCACCAGCCCGATTTCCTGGTGATCGCGGCGCCGGAATTTCACGCCGACCCGCTGCGCGACGGCACCAACTCCGGCGCTTTCATCCTGGTGAATTTTACGCGGCGCATGGTCCTGATCGGGGGTACGGCCTACGCCGGCGAAATCAAGAAGAGCATCTTCGGGGTGATGAATTTCCTGATGCCCCCGCGCGACGTTTTCCCTATGCACTGCTCGGCCAACATTGGCAAAGACGCAACGACGGCGCTGTTTTTCGGGCTTTCCGGTACTGGAAAAACCACGCTTTCCGCCGATGCCAACCGGCGGCTGATTGGCGACGACGAGCACGGCTGGAGCCAGCAGGGTGTCTTTAATTTCGAGGGCGGCTGCTACGCCAAGTGCATCCGGCTTTCGCAGCAGAAGGAGCCGCAAATCTGGAACGCCATCCGCTTCGGCTGCGTGCTGGAAAACGTGGTGCTGCAGCCGGAAACCAACGTTCCCAACTACGACGACGAGAGCGTGACCGAAAATACGCGGGCTGCCTATCCCGTGGAGTTCATTGACAACGCGGCCATACCGGGCGTCGGCGGCCACCCCAAGCACGTGGTTTTTCTCACCGCGGACGCTTTCGGGGTGCTGCCGCCGATTTCACGGCTAAATCCGGAACAGGCCATGTACCACTTCCTCTCCGGCTACACCGCCAAGGTGGCGGGTACGGAAGCGGGGCTGGGCAAGGAGCCGCTGGCGACGTTTTCCACCTGCTTCGCGTCACCTTTCCTGCCCCTGCGTCCCAACGTCTATGCCGAGATGCTGGGCCGGCGCCTGCGCGAGCACAAGGCCAGCTGCTGGCTGATCAATACCGGCTGGCAGGGCGGGAAGTTCGGCGTGGGGCGGCGCATGGACCTGAATTACACTCGCGCCATGGTGCGGGCGGCGGTGGAAGACCGGTTGAATGACGCCGAGTTCGAAGTGGAGTCAGCCTTCGGGCTGAGCATTCCCAAAGCGATCCCCGATGTTCCCCGCGAGCTGCTGGCCCCGCGCAATGCCTGGGCAGACAAGCTGGCTTACGATAGGGCAGCCCAGGAACTGGGGCAGCGCTTCCACCGTAACTTCGAAAAATTCGAAGCGTCGACCGAGGTGAGGGCGGCGGGGCCGGCGCCGGCTGGCAAGTAAGAGCTCAACGCAGAGTGCGCTGAGAACTTCATTTCCGCGGATCACGCGTCGCCGATCAATTCGAGAATCATCCAACAGAACTCCAATATGCTAGGCGGCTTGCTTGCCGGCGGAGGAACGTTCGTCCACCGAGACACCCACCCAGCGGATTCGCGGTTCCGAGGCCAATTGACTGGCCAGCACGGCGTTGGGATGGGCGCGGTAACGGTTCTTCACTGTATCGGCAGCTTCGCGGCTGCTCCAGTGGCTAATGACCAGCAGGTGGCCGGGGTCGTCCAGATCGCGCACGATCTCGTGGTCCACGTAGCCGGGGAACTGGCGCATGTCCTGCCAGATCTTGCGCGTGACTTCCAGCCCGCCCTCCGCGCTGGCCGGGGGGAAGCGCGATTCCCAAAGTACGGTCACGTTCATGTTGCCTCTCCCTCTGACAATTAGGATGATCGCGGCAGTGAGCAGGTCGTTGGAAAAGATATCCCCCGCAAGCAGAAGCTCCTGCAGAGAGGCGGGTATCAATGAGAAGACCGAAGCACCAGCGAGCGCAGTGGGGCGCCTTAGTTGGGAAGTCCAACACGTTTCACGAGTTGCTGAAAACGCGGGTCATGCCGCAAGGGCGCGAATCTTCGGTTCGGAACTTTGAGGTACGTGAGTTCCGGATCACGTTCTGCATAAGCTTTTTCAAGCCAGGCGAAGGCCTGGTTGGTTTCACCCAGGGCCCCGTAGAGGATCCCGACGTAAGCGGAGGGCACCACTCCCTGGCTGTACAGCCTCTTGAAGGTGGCGAGTATTTTGCTGGCTTCCTGAGGTTTGCCCGCCGTAGCCTCGGCGAAACCCAGGTCGAGCATAAGTTCCTTATCGTCGGTTCCGGAGAGTTGAACCGCTTCGTGAAATTCGCTAAGGGCTTGCTCGAACTTCCCTTGATTCAGGTATGCCCAGCCAAGAGTCTGATGGGCGGGAGCAAAATGGGGGTCCATTTCCAGAGTTTTACTTAACTGTGCCAAGGCTTCATCTACCCGGCCAGCCACAAGCAATCTGCCGGCCAAAGCATTGTTGACGGGCAGGGACACCGGATCCAGGTCGCGGGCACGCCTCTCCTCGGCAACGCCCTCTTCCCAGCGTCCCACATACATCAGGTAACCGGCATACCAGTGATGAGCACGAGAATCATCCGGGTTGAGCTCCAGGGCACGTTGGTATTCGCGTTCGGCGACGGCCCAATCCCACTCATAGGTCTCAGCGATAAAGGCAAGGGATACATGCGGACCAGCCAAGGTGTGATCCAGGGCGACGGCTCGCAGGGCGGCGGCCTTGGCTCGCGAGAGAGCATCTTTGGAGGGAGCCCCACCGCGAAAACCAAGCAGGGCATAAGCGTCAGCCAAACCGCTGTAGGCCAGAGCGTAGCGGGGATCTTTGGCGACTGCCTGCTGGAAACAAGCGACACTTCGGTTCAGGGCGTCTTCGGTACGCTGGTTGAGATAGTAGCGTCCCTTCAGATAGTCCTCGTGGGCTTCGGGATCAGGCGGGGGCGTTCCAGCCAGGGTGCCTGGCGGGCTCACGGTGGCATTGATTTTCTCGGCGATGGCCTGCGCAACCTCTTCCTGCAAAGCGAGGATGTTTCCGAATTCACGCTCGTATTCCTCCGCCCAAATGTGTTCGTCGGTGGCGCCGCGAATCAGCTGGATAGAGATACGAACCCGGTTGCCCTCGCGTAGAACCGACCCCTCCACCAGGGCATCCACCTGCAGC
>JBLMXE010000301.1:0-8520 GCA_050257615.1 Chlamydiota bacterium
ACGAACCACGAGGCGTGAAACACGTCGGTCAGTCCCAGGCGGTCGAGCCAGGCCAGCGCCAGCGGCGAATAGGAGCGCTGCAGAACGTCGGGGTCGGTGGTGGGCCGTTGCAGAATGAACGTGCCGGCGGCGGATGCGATTACCACCAGGATGAGCAGGATGATGCCGGTGCGCACGGAACTGAGTGTCTGCCAGATGCGGCGCGCCGTGGAGCGAGTGTTTCCCGCCATAGAGCCTTCCTTCCCGCGATAGAAAGAGCACGTCGCGAGCCACACGCAAAAACGCGAGCAAATGGCTTGCAAAAGAGCGACTTAATCAGCTTGCGAGCAGGGCGCGCGATTTCTTGGTGAGCCATATCACACAGCGGAAGGGCCGGTTGCGGGGATTTGGCGCAACTGCTCAGCGCCACAAGGCGAAATGGCAGCCGGAGTGCCGGCGGTCACAGCCGCATGTGACGTGAGTCCTATGGGCAGCGGGGAGAGACCGGCGAGCATAGTTCCAATCCGGGACGATTCCGATTTGGGACAACTGGAGGTGTCTCTTGGCTGCCGTTTTTTGCCCAAAACCGAGGTTGGGGCATTTCACGTGTTCCGCTGTGGGAGATAGCCCATCCCGGGAATTCCAGCCAACCTCCAGGCTTACCCTCCCCGAGAATCCATCTGTCACCAAATCAACAACTTACGGTCAGCCTGGCCCCGTGCTCCGCAAACCCGACGGCGCGGTTAGCAGCGTGCACAACAGTGGTTGGAGGTTGCAGTGACGTACACCGGCACACGCGTAATGTTCCTCCTCCTGCTGGTTCTGCCGGCGGCCGCCGCCGAGCATCCGGTGCCGCTGCCCAAGGATGTGCAGGACAAGAACTGCCTGGAGTGCCACGACGACAAAACCAAGGGCAAGGCGGTGCACTCGGCCATGCAGATGGGCTGCAGCACCTGCCACAACGTTAAGAGCGACGGCACCACCACCACGGTGGAACTGGTGGCGCCCAAGAATGAGCTGTGCTTTACCTGCCACGAGAAGAGCAAGGAAGAGGTGCTGCACAAGCCTTACGAGCAGGGCCAGTGCGTCACCTGCCATTCGCCGCACAGCAGCGACTTCGCCAAACAGACGCGGGCGGAGGGCAACGCGCTCTGCCTGGCCTGCCACGCCCAACGCAAGGTGACGGGCGACAAGGTCACGCTATTCGCCTCACAGGAAATTTCGGCACAAGAGTTCGCGGAGGCGCCCAAGGTCCTGCCCAACGACAAGGCGATCGCCGGGCACCCCTGGGCCGGTCATCCCGTGGCCGCCATACCGGACCCCACCAACCCGGCGCAAAAGATGTCGTGCCTGAGCTGCCACAACCAGCACGCCTCTGACCAGCAATACCTGGTGCGTACCGTGAAAGACGCCAAAACCGGCAAGGACGCTGACATCTGCAACACCTGCCACCAGGCCTATGAGGCGCAGAAGAGGGCGGAGAACCTGAAGAAATACGGAGCCATCGAGGAGCAAAACCGCAAAGACCTGCAGGACAAGCAGCGGCGCCAGGTCGAGGAACAGCCCAAGGCGCCGCAGGGCGGATCGGACAAGCAATGACCCCACGCAAGCACATCACGTTCATCTTCGGTTTGGCGGCGGTTGGCCTGCTGCTAACAGCGCCATCGGCATCGGCCGGCAAGAAGAAAGACGATAAGGCGCAGGTCGCTCCCACCACCCTGGTCTGGCCGCTGCCTCCGGACAAACCGCGGCTGAAATTTCTGGAGTCCTACTCCAACAACTACGACATCGAGCCTCGCAAGAAACGCTCCTGGGTAGACAAGATGGTAGGCAACGCCGACCCCAACATAGTGGAGATGTTTGAGAAGGCGGCGGGTGTGGCCACCGATTCCAAGGGGCGCATTTACGTGGTGTCCAGCCAGCGCGCCATGCTCTACATCCTGGATAAAGAAAAGCACCAGATCACGCGGGTGAACGGCGACCGAGGGCTGCAGTTCCGGACCCCGCTGGGCGTGGTGGTGGATGCCAAGGACAACTTCTACGTGGCCGATGCGCAGCTGCACATGGTTCTGAAGTTCGGGCCCGACGCTCACATGCAGGCCAGCATCGGGGCGGACGCCGGGCTGAAAAACCCAACCTACATGGCGCTGGACGAAAGCCGGCGGCGGCTGTACGTGGTGGATTCGCAGCTGCACCAGGTGTTGATCTTCAACGAAGACACGCTGCAGTTGCAGAACAAGGTGGGGAAGCGCGGCGACAAGAAGGGCGAGTTCAACTACCCGATAGCAGTTGCGGTCGCGCCCAATGGCGACTTCGCGGTTACCGATACCAGTAGCTGCTCGGTAGAGGTGTTCTCACCTGAAGGAAAGTTCCTGCGCCGCATCGGACGCCAGGGCACCCGGCCGGGCGAATTTGTCCGTCCCAAAGGCGTGGCCTACGACAGTGAAGGCCACCTGTGGGTGGTGGACGCCGCCTTCAACAACTTCCAGATCTTCACCCCCGACGGCAAGGTGCTGATGTTCGTCGGCTCCATGGGGCAGAACCCGGGCGAGTTCAACCTGCCCATGGATATCTACATTGACAAGAATAACCGGGTGTACGTCACCGACAGCCTGAACGCGCGGGTGCAGATTTTCCAGTTCCTGGGAGGGAACTGACATGAGTTCTGTTGTGCACCACAAGTGCCGGCAGATGTTTTACCGCAGTACTGCTAGCAGTAGACGTAAGAGTTGTGCAACTCATTTCTATCGGGAGGTCTTATGAGAACGGCTAAAGCACTCGGCCTGGTGGTTCTCGTTGTGGCCCTGACGACCACAATGGGCTTCGCCAAGGCCCCGAAGAGCGCAATAGTGAACTCGGCCCACGACCTGCGTGCCACTATGGGCACGGGTTCCTATACGCTCTGCAACTTCTGTCACATCGCGCACAAGTTCGCCGATGTGACGGCGCCGGCAACCGCCGGCCCCCTGCTCTGGAACCACACGCTTTCCAGTGTGACCAGCTACGGGGTTTACACCAGCGATACGTTTGCCGGCTACGCGACTGACATCACCGACCTGGGCACGGTAGCCACGCCCACGGTCAGCAACCTGTGCCTCTCCTGCCACGATGGCACTGTGGCCGTGGACTCGTGGTATTCCGCCGTCCGTGCTACTCAAAACGCGGTTAACATGCCCTTGGACAGGACAGTCAAGGACCTGACGCAACAGCACCCCATCAATTTCACCTACAACGCTGCCCTGGCTAATGCCGCTGGGATCCTGGTTCCGGCGAGCACGACCTCGGTGGACGGCGCAGGCGAAATTCCGCTGTTCGCGGGCAAGATGCAGTGCGCCACTTGCCACGATCCGCACAACGGGGCTTCTGGAATTTTGACGCAGCAGTTCCCGACGCAGACCAGCGGGACCTTCTGCACTTATTGCCATCTGTAAAAACTCGGGGGAGGCGCAGTAGCGCCGTTTGGCCTGGGCCTCTCCCCTCCTTCGAATATGCAAGCGCGGCGAGGCAGTGATGAAGTGGGCGAGCATAACCCGGATACTGGCCATCGCGGTCCTGCTGTGGGCTGTGCCCTGCGTGGCCCAGTACGGCTATGGCGACGAGACCGACCACTGGCACATGAAAGGCACGGTGGGCCTGGATCTGTTCAACACCGGCTACACGCCGGTGATCAACGGCCAGGGCGAGCCTTCTTCTTATAGCGACGTGGCCGGAGATTTCGGCCTGGACCTGAGCGGTTTTCTGAAAGATCCCAAGCTGCTGCAGTTCGATACCAATTTCAACACGCAGCGTGGCGCCACTTCGCTGACGGGCGGCGATTACAATGACAACCTGTTGGGCGGAGGCGTCTCGCTGGCCTTCCTACCGGTCAGCCGTTATCCCTTTCACCTGGTGTATCGGCGCAGCGCCTATGACACCACCGGCAGCCTGTTCGGCTCCAACACCGACTACTCGCAGCTGAACGCCGACTGGACAGTGGACATTCCTAACCTGCCGCGTTTCAATTTCAGCTACCTGGGCAACAAGAACGACGTTCGCCTGGCCACTTCGCTGAACGATACCGGCTTTGATCAGACGGACTGGGGATTCCGCGTGCAGGACAAGCGCGCGGGCTGGCAGTGGAATGCGGCCTACAATTTCGGCAAAATCAACACCAATTCCACGGGAGCGCTGAGCTTCATTACAGGTTTGAATGAAGATTACAAGACGCTCTCTGTGGGCGCGTCCAGACCGTTCTGGGGCGATAAGGCGCTGTTCCAGATTGACAATCGCGGCGAGTCTTTGGATTACTCCATCCCCGGCGATGGCACCAGCAGCAACAAGGACTGGCTGACCATGGCTACGCTGCGCATCCAGCACACGCGCAAGCTGGTGAGCAACTACTTCTACTCCTTCTCCCGAGTCAATGTGGACAATCAGCTCGCTGCGGCGCAAGTGTCCACCCTGGCCTTTCTGGCCGTGCCCAGGATGGACACGCACACGGCGGGAGCACGGGTGGAGTATCAGCTATTCACGCCACTGCGCGTTTTCCAGGAGATACGCTATTACCACAACTCGCCCTTTACCACGCAGTTCGAGAATCAGACGTCGCTGGCGGAATCCTTTACCGGGGCCACCGTTCAAAAGCGACTCCGCAGTTTCGATCTGGCCGGCACCTACATTCTTCGCTACGATTTTATGGGGACCAACCTCAGCAATCACACCCACACCTGGTCAAACGACGTGGATGCGCGGGTGGGCTGGGGCAACGTGCGGCGGGTGCACCTGACCGGCCTCTACCGCTACAGCAAGTACAACTACGTGCAGCAGATTGGCGGGTTCAGCACGGATAACCGCTATGGGGTGGAGGCGGAAACCATGGCACTGCCGGGCTTCCGCGTGCGCGGCGGGGTGGAGCACGGCAAGCTGGAACTGCTAAACATTTCGGGCGACATCGCCAACAACTACACTAACTACTCAGCGCAGATCGAGACCCGCAAAATCATCCTGAGCGCCATGCGCGGGATCAACGACGGGGCGGGGGCGCTTTTCCCATCCGACCTGATTCAGTACCAGTTCATCACTGTGCCGCTGCCCATCGGACAACTGGCGGCTACGCCGCTGCTGGACCGCTTTACACGGGTGACCGCGGTGGGCCTGACGGCGCGGCTGCGGCGCAATCTGGACCTCGGAGCAGACTGGCGTCGAGAAAACGACTTGCTTTTTGCCTCGCTGCAGAATTACCGCATCTGGGAACTGCGCGGAGAATATCGCCTGGGCAAAATCACCCTGGATGGCGGGGTGGGTAACATGTTCACCCAGGTCACTCAGGCGGTTAATACCAATGGGCTGAGAATCAATCGCTATTACATCCGCATCAGGAGGGATTTCAACTTTTTCTGAGGTGGGCCCTGTGAAGAGGATGGCAATGTCGAGAAAAAAAATGGCCGGCGTGGGGGCTGGCCTGGCGCTTCTGCTCCTGCTTTTGTTCACCTGGCCGCGCACGGAGGCCAAATCGCAGCCGCCAGCGGTGCTGCTGCCGCCACAACTGGAATGGGTGGGCATGCTGCGCAGCGCGGCCGACGTGAATCCCAAGCCGGGGCGCTTTAAGAAAATTTTGAAGAAGATCATCGGCCTGGACGACCGTAAGAAAGCCATGCTGCTGCCCAACGGCGTGGCGGTGGACGCGCAAGGACGCGTGCTGGTGGCCGACACCAAGCAGCGGGTGGTGCACGTTTTCGACGCGGAACGCAAGAAATATAAGACGCTGCGCGCTCCCGATTCCGATCCCTTCCTGGCGCCCATCGCCATAGCGACCGATGCAGCAGGAAAGATCTACGTTACTGACTCGGTGCGGGCGCGCCTGTTCGTTTTCCGGCCCGACGGCAAATTTGCCGGCACCATCGGCGGCATCAGCAAAGACGAAAGCATTTTCAAGCGCTGTACCGGCCTGGCCATTGATAAAGAGCGCGGCCGCATCTACGTGGTGGATACGCTGGCCATGCAGGTAGTGGCGCTGGGCATGGATGGCAAGGTCATCCAGCGCTTCGGCAAGCCGGGCGATGGCCCTGCTGAGTTCAACTACCCCACGCACATCGCGGTAGGTAGCGACGGCAGCCTGTGGGTGATGGACTCGCTGAACTTCCGCGTGCAGCACCTGGATGCGAGCGGCAAATTTCTTTCCGGCTTCGGCCACCTGGGCGACGCCATCGGCGAGTTCGATAAGGCCAAGGGCATCGCACTGGACGGCCAGGGCCACGTTTATGTGGCCGACAGCCGCAATGACCGGGTGCAGGTTTACGACCACGATGGGCGCCTGCTTTTCTTCTTCGGGCAAACGGGCGCAGCCGAAGGGCAGTTCTTCCTGCCCGAGGGCATCGCCACCGACAGCAGTAACCGCATTTACGTGGCCGACGGCTACAACCGACGGATACAGATCTTCCAGTTGCGCCCCGAGGCGGCAATGGGAGGTGGCCAGTAATGCGCCGCCTCTTTCTCGTCCTGGCGCTGATGGTATTAGGAGTCGCGGCGGCGGTGCGGCTTTCGGCTCGTGGCAATGTCAGCGCCATTCTGAATTCCAAGCACGATTTCCGGGCCAACTCGGGGGCTGAAGTACGCTCAGTTTCCGGGCGCGATGCCTGCATCTTCTGCCACACGCCACACAATGCCAGCGCCGGCAACGGCACGGGCGCGCTGTTATGGAACCACAAGGTCACGCTGCGGGATTTTTCCAGCTACACCAGCAGCACGCTGCAATCCATGGTGACGCCCATCCAGGCGAACGACGTCTCCAAGCTGTGCCTGAGCTGCCACGACGGCACCATCGCGTTGGGCGACACGGTGAACGACGGCCTGATTGAGTTCGTGCAAGGGCAGGGCTACCACATTCCCTCCAACTCCGAGGATAACCTGGCGAACGCGCAGGGATTTTCTGACGACCATCCGTTTGGATTTGTGCCTGCGACGCGCCCCGAAGTTAGGCTGCCGCCACCCGGCGATCCGGTCCATCTGGATGGCGGCGGCAAGGTGCAATGCACCAGCTGCCACGATCCCCACCAGGAAAATCTGGACCCGGTAGAGGGCAAGTTTCTGGTCAAGGCCAACAACCAGTCGTCATTGTGCCTGAGCTGCCACCAGCCGGCGGGTTGGGAGACGTCGGCCCACCGGCAGCCGCCCGATCCCACAGAGGATATGGCTTATAGCAGCCAGCAGGGCGCGCACACCGGCTATCGCGGGGTCAGCCAGAACGGCTGCGAGAGCTGCCACCGGCCGCATTCGCCGCAGGTGGCGCAGCGCCTGGTGAAGTTTCCCGAAGAGCAGACCTGCTACCAGTGCCACAACGGCACGGTCACCAAGCTGAACGTGCAGGCGGAGATGAGCAAGACCTACCACCACCCGGTGGAGATCACGCCTTCGGCGCACGATGAGTCGGAGGCGCCCAATTCCGCCATCTACACCATGCCGGAGACCAGCCCGGGAGCGCCGCGGCATGTGGAGTGCGTGGACTGCCACAATCCGCACTATGCAAACAATCGGGTTGGGCAGGCGCCGGGGGTGAGTGGAGCGCTGACGGGAGTGCGGGGACAGTCGTCGGGCAATACTTTCCTGTTGCAGAGCGCCAACGAGTATGAGGTCTGCTTCAAATGTCATGGGGACAGCGCCAACAAGCCGCAGCTGATGGATACGGGCATGGCGGGAATCGGGTATGGGCGCGATCCGCAGCGGCAGTTCAACGCGGGCAATCCCAACCGCTACAACCAGCGCATGGAATTTCAGTACAGCCTGTCGTTCCACCCGGTAACGCGGCCGCTGAACGCCTCGGCCGGGCCGGGAGGCGAGGTGCCCAGCCTGCGGCCGGCGCCGATTTCTCCGGGTGGCGCTCCCCTGCCCGGGCGGCTGCTCTCAGCGGTGAGCTACATTTACTGCAGCGACTGCCATAACAGCGATACCGGACGCAACCTGGGCAGCGGCATGGGACCGGCCGGGCCGCACGGCTCCAACATTCCTCATCTGCTGGAGCGGCAGAACGAACTGGAGCCGCCGCCGGCTACGCCGGGCGCAGCCAGCGCCGGCGCGCCCTTCTCGGTGAGCAGTTACGCGCTGTGCGATAAGTGCCACGACGTGCAGAACAGCATCTTGCGCGACCTCAGCTTCAAGAAGCATGCCGAACACATCCAGCAGGGTGCGGCCTGCTCCACCTGCCACGATCCGCATGCTTCCTCCGTGCCCATGCTGATTAATTTCGACCGTACCGTTGTGGGTCCGGCCAGCAACGGCGTGCTGCAGTACACGCGCACCGGCCTGGGGCACGGCACCTGCACCCTCACCTGCCACGGCCAGGAGCATCAGGGGCTGGCGTACTGAGTAACTGCAGCTTTTGCCACAGAGACACAGAGGCACGGAGATTTTTGAGTTATGTCTCAGGCGTGAGCTGGCGGTGGGCGCGCGCTCGGGGGGCTGCGGGAGACACTGGAACAGCCGTGCAACCGCGGCTTAGGGGTGCCGGCGATCGCGGCCGGCGCGGCGCTGGTCCCACTCCTGGCGGATGCGCTCATAACGGCGGGC
>JBLMXE010000302.1:0-5015 GCA_050257615.1 Chlamydiota bacterium
CGTGTTTCCATCTCCGAAGTCGAGCCGCCCCATGCCATCCCGTTCCTGACACATCGTGTCGTTGCAGGCCCTGATTGGCGGCACGACGGTGCGGTTACCCATATAGCTGTCGATGAGGAGTTCGTCGCCGAGAAACGCGTACCAGGTGCCGACGTACGACCGCACGACAGGGTCGAACTTCAACTGGGCCATTGCCCGGTACTCAAGGCAGCTGTCGTTTTGCGCCCACACGCAGGCAGCAACCAGAAAGAGAACCGTGCTGATCATCAAAATGTAACGAGCCACATTCTTTCCCCTCGACATCCTCACGTTTATTCCCAGCTACTTTCTCGGATTGTCTGAGTTCGTCCGCTGGCCGGTGTCCGCGGAGCCGGGATAGGATACCGGCACGTGTAGGCACGACTGCTATCCCTTGGGGCGCCGGAGGAAAACCTATTCGGAGCGCCCGGCAAAAGCAGCCGGGCGGTCTTCGCGTTTTGTAGCCCAGGGCCTCCGCTCCGAAGCTTTCCAAAAAAATGCAGGGCTCTTTTTTCCTTCTGTGACAACGGGCCGCTGCCTGTTGGTCGCGATGGGACACCGAGAGGTGAACAAACAGACAACCCTCCCGCGCCCGGTCCGAGCACGGGAGGGTTGTAGTGGCCGATTTTTTTGGAGCCAGCTCCGTCGCATCGGCCCTGGGCATCCGCCCGGGCGCGACCCCGGTCGGACAGTCGATCCGGCCAGCCCCGCTACAGCGGGAGGCGGTACTGGCCGTCAACCTGCACAATCCGGCCCTCGCGGCAGGCTTCGGTAATGGCCAACTGCGCGGTCCGTTTGGAACATTCGGTGAGATTCATGATCTCGCCGCGCAAATCGGTATAACGCACCGGATCGCCGACGTTGGCCATGGCTTGCGCGACATCGGTCTTCTCCACCTTACGGCGCGGTGCGGTGGGACCGGTCTGGGGAGCCGTCGAAGAGAACCAGAGCGTTTGCGGATTCAACTCCAGCAACCGCGGCGGCTGCGGCGCGGCGTAGCGGAACTGGAAACGCAGCTCGACGGTGGCCAGTGGCGGAGACGGCCGCGTGACGAGCAGGTAGCTGTCGCCGACGGCGTGCAAGGCGCTGGAGCCACGAAAGGCACTGCCGATCTCATGGCGGCCGATCGATTTGCGCACGTGGTGCACAACCACGAGCGCGGCCCGCGAAGCATCGCGTAACCGCAGCAAGGACTGGCAAAGCGCGGCCATGGCGCGCGTATCGTTTTCGTCCTGATCGTGGGCCGAATAGAGCGGATCCAGGACAATGACTTCCGCCGAGGCAGCCTTGGCCGCCGCCAGGAAATGGCCGAGGCCCTCGGCCGCGCTGAGCAGATGTCCGGCCGCACGCGTGTCTACCAGCAACTGCTCGTCGGCGGAGCCGCCCAGCGCGCGGCGCATGGCGGCGAGCCGGCTGACGAACTGCGGCACGGGCAACTCGAACTGGCAGACGAGCACGCGACGCGGTGCCGGGATGGGAAAACCAATGCGGTCCGTGCCGGCGGCCAGCGAGAGCGCGAGATTGGCGACCAGTAACGACTTGCCCACCTTAGGTTCCCCACCCACGAAGAGAATGCCCTGCGGAGGCAACAGGCCGGGTTCCACCAGGCAGGCCGGCGGCGCCGCCGGCTGCTGTTCGAGCAACTGCGCCAACGATAGCACCGCGGCCGGTGCGGGCTTCACAGCAGCGCCTCCGCCGTGGCATCCAGCAGAATCGGTTCGCCGACCGTGGAGGCTTTGCGCGCCGCCGCCAACCGCAGCGCCGTCAGGGCCAGCTTGTTGACTTTGCGCAGAATGCCTTTGGTGGCCTGATAGAGCGCCTGCCGGGCGGTATCGTCAAACAGCGGTTGGGTGACGCCGGCGGCCTTGAGCTGATGAGCCAGATAGGCATCGAGCTCCTCGCGCGAGAGGCCTTCGAGGTGATACTGCACAGCGATGCGCTGTCGCAGGGGTTCGTGCAACTGCAGCGAGAGGGTCCGGCGCAGCAACGGCTGGCCCACGAGCAACAGCGTCAGATAGCGCGACGAATCCATGTCGAAGTTGAGCAGCAGCGGAAGCTGCTCGAGCGCCGGGTGGCAGAGTAACTGGGACTCATCACAGATGAGCAGCGGGTGCTGCTTCTTGCTCTGATTCAGCCGCACGATGGCTTGCGAGATCTGGCGGGCGAGATCGCCGCGATAGTGTGCCGGCTCCAGATCCAGCTCGAGCGCCACCTGGCGGAGTAAGTCGAGGGCCGAGCCGGGCGTCCAGTGCAGATACATCACCTTGAACAAGTTGGGATTGAGCCCGGCGGCGAAGCTGCGCACGGCGGTGGACTTCCCCGAGCCGACTTCGCCGGTCAGCAGGCCCGCGCCGCGATGATCCACGAGAAACTGGAGCCGCGCCTTGACCTGGTTCCAGGCCTGCGACGGGAACAACTGTTTGGCGTCGGGGCTGTCGCCAAACGGGGTTTTCTTGAAACCGAAGAAGGCTTCTACCATGGCGGCTCCTCGTCATCGTCCTTTTTCTGGTTGAGCAGCTCGACGAAGTTGATGCCGGTGGGTTCGGGAGCTTGAGCGGCGGCCGGTTTGGCGGAAGGCAAGCGGCCGTTGACGACCGGATCGAGAGGCCGCGCGGTGGCTTGAACTTGCCCCTGGAACCAGACTTCGACTTCGGCACCGTCCAGTGGATCGAAGCGCGCCTCGACGGTCTTGCCGGCCAGATGGGGTGGAGCTTCATAGAGGCGGTTGCGCAGCAGAAACGTACAGTCACGGCGCACGACCCGGTCGAGGCGGTGGAAGAAGAGGCGACGCAGATCGGTGGCAGGTGGAAGCTGGCGCACGTGCTCAATATCGCGCTGCCAACGGAGGAGCGGCGTGGTTCCCAGCGCGCTGTGGTCGGAGCGGTGATAGACGCTGTCGATCCAGGCCCACAACCGGTCATTGAGCTCCTCGAGTGTCAACAGGCGTTTGGGATCGAGATTGGCGAGGAATTGGGCGCGCACGGTGCGGAAACAGCGTTCGATTTTGCCGCGCCCCTCGGGCTGGTAAGGCCGCGAGTGAATGATGAGCGTGCCGAGTGAGGCCGCAATGCGGGCCAGTTGCGGCGAGCGGTACATCTGCGCGTTGTCGATGTAGAGGCGGATGGGAATGCCGCGCGCGGCGACGGCCTGGCGCAGGCAGTCCAGCGCGGCGTCGAGTCCCTGGCTGGCGTAAAACTGCGCATGGGGGATGAGACGGCTGGCGTCGTCGAGGGTGGCATGCAGGAAGACCTGGCGGCGACCGCCACCGGGGCGCGCGACCCAGGGGCCGAATAGCATGTCAGCCTGCCAGATCTGGTTGGCGAGCTCGGCTTCGAACTTCTTGTGCGCCGGTGGAGCGAGCAGTTGCCGTTCCGAGAGGCCGCGCTGTTTGAGGAAGCGATAGAGCGTGGACGCCGACACGGGCGGTTCGTCGTGGCCGGAGGACAGGGCCAGTTCGCGCAACAGGGTGCTGCCGGTGCGGTGCGGGTTTTCGCGTTTGAGGCGTTCGATGAGACTGGCCAGTTGGGGCGTGATGGTGCGCAAGAGGCCGCGGTCCTGGCGCGGTTTGGGGGCGAGGGCCTCGAAGCCGCCGTTCCGATAACGCTTGGCCCACTCCAGCAGCGTATCGACGGAGAGGGAGCGACGTTTGGAATCGGGGATGTCGTAGGAGCGGGCCGCGATTTCCTCGGCCCGCCGGGTGAGTTCGCCGCGCGCGAGCGGCTCGAGCACGAGCGACGCGATCGCGCCGTAGCGGAAGAGGGCAATTTTTTCGGCTTTGTCATCCATGGGTTTCTCTCCTGCCCCAAAGCCTAAAGCGGGAGGCCCTGCCGGCTCCAGACAAATGCTGTGTGGGTGCCCTCAGGTGATCAGGCAGGCCGGCAGCAAAGTGGTGCGCCGGCCGGACGGAGCGAGAAACTGCGGCCAGCCCAGCAGGTGAGCGCGCAGCTGGGAAAACAGGAACCGGTGAGCGGCAATCCAGCCGATGGATTCAAGCATGCCGAGGGCGCGGGCGACAAAGTCGGGCGCGGCGACCGGTGCTGCCAGCGGCGCCAGAGCCAGGGCGAGCGCGGGAGCTTGTCTGCGAAAGCGGCGAATCCAAAACTGTCCGCGCTGATAGGGCATGGCGGGTTGCGAGGCTGCCAGCGCGGCAGCCGCCAGCGTGAGACCCCGGAGCAGGCGCGCTACAAGAAACAGCGAGATCACGGTGAGGCTGAAACGCAGCCACGGCAGGGCAAATTGGGGAAGCAAAGACACGGTGCGCTGGCAGAGGCGACACAGATAGCGGCGCACGCGGATTACGCCCTCAAAGCCAGGATCGACCAGCGTGCGGCGATAGAAACCGTGGCCGGTGAGGGGCTGTTGGGCTTCGCATTGCGGGCAGTGGTCCGGGCGGTAACGGTCAGGACCGGAGATCGCGACGGCGTACTGTTGGATGGAGCCGGCGAACGGGTGTAAGATTTGCACGGGCGCCTTTCCGGGAGTGGTCAAGACTCCCTGAATGGGGTGTAGGGGAGGGCCCGGCGATTGCTCCAAGGCGCAAGTCAGCAGGGCCCTCCGCCCGCTCGCCATCCTACTCCGGAAAAGTGACCCCGTGCGATCCCGTCCGCCTTGCAAACTTCCGCCCAGCCGATCCGCATGATCGCGGCCATTCCCTGCGGACTCAATTCGAGAAAAGCGGCTGTACAGGGAGGGGAAAATCGCGGCCCGTTACATTGGAGGCTCGGATTTCTTGTACGACCTGAACCGAACGACTGGGGCCGCCGATGGCGCAAAGGAGGAATTTAACGCGGCTCTGCTGAAGGACTGTCTCTGATGAGTACCAGTTTTCGAATCATCGCTTTTCTTGCCACGGCGTTCGTGGCGACGTGCTCTCCTGAACCTGAATCGATTCCGACATACCGTGTTTCGGAAGTGTTGCATAAACTGGAAAGGCTCGATGGCACCACAGCCTACATTACAGGCGTGGTCGCGCGATCCGCCGAAAGCGTCTCGATTGG
>JBLMXE010000303.1:0-5075 GCA_050257615.1 Chlamydiota bacterium
CCACCACCGATAAGCCCAGCGGCCGCCGCGCGTCCGCGCCTGCCCCCATGCCCAGGGCAATGGGCACGGTACCCATGATCGCCGCCATGGTGGTCATCATGATCGGCCGGAAACGGATCAGGCAGCCCTGGTAAACCGCCTCCGCCGGCGTGCGCCCGCCGGTTCGTTCCAGTTCCAGGGCAAAGTCCACCACCATGATGGCGTTTTTCTTCACGATGCCGATCAGCATGATGATGCCCACAAACCCGAACAGGTCGAGCTGCATGTGGAACGCCATCAGCGTCAGCAGCGCCCCAAACGCCGCCGCCGGCAGCCCCGAAAGTATGGTCAGGGGGTGGATAAAGCTCTCATACAGAATCCCCAGCACGATGTAAATCACCAGGATGGCCATGCCCAGCAGCATGCCCAGCCCGCTCAGCGACTGCTGGAAAGCCTGCGCGCTCCCCTGGAAGCTGGTGGAAATAGTGATGGGCAGGGTGTTCGCTGCCAGGCGTGTAATCTCGTTCACCGCGTCGCCAATGGCCACCCCCGGCTGCAGGTTGAACGAAATGGTCACCGAGGGCAGTTGCCCCATGTGGTTTACCGTCAGCGGCCCCAGGTTGGTCACCAGCCTGGCCACCGTGCTTAGCGAAACCAATTGCCCGTTGGCGCAGCGAATGTACAGGTAGGAGAGCATCTGCGGGTCGCGCTGGTACTTGTCTTCCAGTTCCATCACCACCCAGTACTCGTTGTTGGGCGCGTAGATGGTAGAAATCTGGCGCTGCCCGTAGGCGGTGTAGAGCGCATCTTCGATTTGCTGCGGCGTCACTCCCAATGCCGACGCCTTGTCGCGGTCAATTTCCACGTTGGCTTGCGGATTCTTGATCTGCAGGTCGGTGGTCACGTCCTGCAGCCCGGGCAGGGTTTTCATCTTGGTTGCCATTTCCTGCGCGTACTTGTAGAGCTGGTCGGTCTGCGGGCTCACCAGCGTGTACTGGTAGAGGCTCTTAGTGAGCTGGCCGCCAATCCGGATGGAAGGCGGGTTCTGCAGGAAAACGCGCACCCCGGTCACCGTGTCCAGCTTGGGCTGCAGTTCCTGCATGATGTCCGCGATGCCCATGTGGTGCTCGAACACTGGGCGAATCGCGTGCACCGCCCAGCCCACCACCGGCGTCTTCCCGTAATCGCTGTCCAGCCGGTCGTAAAAAGTATTCTTGGTGTAGGGCCGCTTGGACAGGTCCTTCAAGTGAATGAACATGCGCCCGATGTTCAGGCCGCTGGTGCCGTTGTCGCTCACGCTGGAGAAGAACTGCAGCGTATTGGGGTCGTCCCAGACGATCTTGTTGAGTTGCTCCTGGTGCTGCTTCATGGCATCGAAGGAGATGCCCTGCAGCGCCTCGCTGAAGCCCACAATCTCCGCAATGTCTTCTTCCGGCAGGAAGCCCTTGGGTATCACCCAGAACTGCCAGGCGGTGGCCGCCAGCAGCCCCAGGCCCACCACCATCACGGTTACGCGGTGCCGCATCGCCCACTGCAGCGTCACTTCATACCAGCGGAGGCTGCCGTCGAACACGCCCTCCATCGCGTTGTACATGCGCCCGTGCCGTTCTCCCAGGTGCGGGCGCAGGAAGCGGCTGCACAGCATGGGCGTAAGGCTCAGCGAAACCACGCCCGAAACCAGGATGGCGGAGATGATCACCACCGCAAACTCGTGCAGCAGCCGTCCCAGAATCCCGCCCATGAAGAACACGGGCAGAAACACCGCCGCCAGCGAGATGGTCATCGAGACGATGGTGAAGCCGATCTCGCGCGATCCGCTCAGCGCCGCCTCAAACACGCCTTCGCCCTGCTCCATGTGGCGCACGATGTTTTCCAGCATCACGATAGCGTCGTCCACCACGAAGCCCACTGAGAGCGTCAGCGCCAGCAGCGACAGGTTGTCTTCCGTGTAGCCCAGCAGGTACATCACCGCAAACGTCCCGATGATGGACATGGGCAGCGCCAGGCTGGGGATGATGGTGGCGGAAAGGTTGCGCAGGAAGAGGAAGATGACCAGCACCACCAGGATGATGGCCAGGAACAGGCTGAACTTTACGTCGTTGACCGACTGCTGAATGGAGATGGACTTGTCATATTCCGTCGTCAGGTACATCGCCGGCGGCATGATGGCGCGAAACCGCGGCAGCAGCTTGTTGATGGCGCTGACAATCTCGATGGTGTTGGTACCGGGCTGGCGCTGCACCGCCAGGATGATGCCGGGAACGGCATTGATCCAGTTGGCGATCTTGGTGTCCTGGACACTGTCGTACACCTGGCCCAATTCGTCCAGGCGCACCGGCGAGCCGTTCCTGTAAGCGACGATCAGCGGCTTGTAGAGCGCCGCCTTGGTCAGTTGCCCGTTGGCGTACACGGTGAATGCTTTGTGCGCGCCGTACATGGTTCCGGTGGGCAGGTTGACGTTGCTGTTCTGCACCGCCTGCGCCACTTCATTAATGCCGATCTGGCGGCTGGCCATGGCGCCCGCGTCCAGGTCAATGCGCACGGCGTATTTCATCGAGCCATAGATCTGCACCTGGGCCACGCCTTTGACCATGGAAATCTGTTCGCCGAGCAGGCTCTCCGCGTATTCATCCACCTGGGAAAGCGGCAGCGTGGGCGAGGTCAGCGCCAGGTATAGAACGGGCTCGTCGGCGGGATTCACCTTGCGGTAGGTGGGCGGCGTGGGCATGCCCTGCGGCAATTGGTTAGAGGCCGCGGTGATCGCGGTCTGCACGTCCTGCGCGGCCGCGTCAATGTTGCGCGACAAGTCGAACTGCAGGGTGATCTGCGTGTTGCCCATGGCGCTGGTCGAGGTCATCGAGTCCAGCCCCGCGATGGTGGTGAACTGTTTTTCCAGCGGTGTGGCTACCGCCGAGGCCATGGTGTCCGGACTGGCGCCCGGCAGGTTGGCCGATACGGTGATGGTTGGGAAGTCAACGTTGGGCAGATCGCTGACGGCCAGATTGCGGTAGGCGACGAGCCCGAACAGCAGGATGGCCAGCATGATCAGGCTGGTCATTACCGGCCGGCGTATGAAATCCTCGGCTACGCTCATCGCTGTCCCTCAACTGAACTTAGAGGCTGTTCTTGATGCTCACTTTGACCCCGGGTACCAGGCGCACCTGGCCGTCGGTCACCACGGTCTGACCCGCCTGAATGTCGTTTTCCGCAAGCACCGATTCGCCGTTGATGGTGCGCAACACCTTTACCGCGCGCGAATCCACCGTCATATCCGGCTTGATCAGGAAAACGTAGTCACCCTGTTGCCCGGTGAGAACCGCCTGCGCCGGCACCACTACCGCGTTTGCCTGCTGCGTGAGCCGCAGCACCACATTGACGAACTCGCCCGGCCACAACCGCAGGCCCGCGTTGGAGAAGGTCGCCTTCAGCTTGATGTTGCCGGTCGCGGGATCCACCGTGTTGTCCACGAAGCTCAGATAGCCCGACTCCGGCCGCGAATTGTCAGAAGGCAATGCCTGCACCGGCAGCCGCCCTTTCGCCATGTAGCTTTTGATTTGCGTCAGGTACTGCTGCGGCACATTGAAGCTGATGTAAAGGGGTGAGACTTCGTTGATCACCACCAGCACCGGTACGTCGTTGGCTTTCACTACCGTGCCGGGATACACCAGCTGGCTGCCCGTGCGCCCGCTGATGGTCGCGTAAATCGAGCAGTAGGCCACGTTCAGTTTCGCCGTCTGGATATTGGCCTCGTCGGCCTGCACCGCCGCCTGCGCCGCATCGAAGTTGGCGCGCTGTTGGTCGTACTGCTCCTTGGGCACCACCCCCGCCTGCGCCAGCTTGCTATAGCGCTCTACCTCTACCTTGGACAGCTCCGCCGCCGCTTTGTCCTTGGCCAGGTTGGCCTCCGCCTGCTTCAGCGCGGCTACGAACGGCCGGTCATCCAGGCTGATCAACAGGTCGCCTTGCTTCACGTATTGGCCCTGCTGATAGTGCACCGCCTTAACGATGCCCGCCACCTGCGATTCCACGGAGACCGTTTTGAAAGCTTCGCCCGTCCCGATGGCGCGCAGTTCCACCGGCATGGACTTGACCACCGCTTTGGCGGCCATCACAGGAACCGCGTCGGCCACGGGAGCAGGCGCGGCTTTTTCCGCGCACCCCGTGAGCAGGAGGAGACTCAGAGGCCAGAAAATGACAAATAGATTTAACCAGTGCTTCATGTTATGAGACGGCTGGTCCGTTGACCTGGCAGGTGACGGCTGTGGCGTGGTGGCTCTTACCAGCCGCGAGCAACTTCTTCCAGATTAGAAATTATACAATCTCCCGACAAGCATCCGGCGCCCGGCTTGCCAGACTTTACAATTCGTACCTGCTGGGAGCGAGAGGTTCGTAACAGGACACAGGCTTCAGCCGTGCCGATCGAGCCGCCAAACAGATTTCGCCTTCAGGCGCTGCGGTGAGACACTTCGGCTAAACCGCTGCCGCGGCACAAAAAAGCTGGGTACGTCTTCCTCTTCACCTCATCGTCCGCTGTACCGCAAGCACGATGAAATCAAGGGGCCCAGACGTACCCAGTCAATTTACTTTTTTACTCCCTATATTGTGAGATTTCCGTGATCTGCGGCACACCTCCGTGTGACAAAAACGAGATTTTCCGCCTTGCCCCACAACTACTTACGCGGTGCCCTTACCGGGCGCGCCACTTTGTCCGATTCTGAACAGCAAAGTTCGCGGGCGGACACTCAGATGCCTTCCCTCAATCCGAGCTAGCGATGCAACCCCGTTTGTTTTCAGCAGAGTGCCTCCTGTCCCGTTTTGGCGATCCATGTGCCCATATCTTCTCGGAGGCCCTATGCGAAGCCTGCTGCAGGATTTCCGCCATGCCGCCCGGCAAATGCGCCGAACCCCCACCTTTGCCATAGTGGCCGTTCTCACACTGGCTCTGGGCATTGGCGCTAATGTCTCGATTTTCAGTATGGTGGACTGGATTCTGCTACGGCCCCTGCCGGTCAAGGATCCCGCGCAGATCACCGTCCTGCGGTTGCAGCAGAACTTTGACATTTTGCTGGCCACACTTTCGATTCCTGATTACCGGG
>JBLMXE010000304.1:0-5655 GCA_050257615.1 Chlamydiota bacterium
TTTTCCACCAGAGCACGGAAGCGGGCCTCGCTACTTCGCAGGGCCTCCTCGGCGTGCCGGCGTGCCCGCTCCTGGGCGTCGCGCTGCAGCCGGGCATGCAGCACCGGGGCCAGGAAATCCACCATGTGCTGCAACTGCTCCAGGTCTGACGGGTTGTAATCAGTAGCCTTGTTGGCGACGAGCAGAAGCCCGGCCAGCTCGCCGTTGTGCACGATGGGGACGCTGAGACAGCGGGTGATGGCCACATGTCCTTCCGGGACTTTGCCGGCTTGGTTGCTGCAGAGGGCTTTCTTTTCCTGCAGACTGCGCCCCCAGATGCCGCCCCAAGTCTCGGGGGGGAAACGCAGGCTTTTATTGGCCACAGCGCATTTTTCCCAGACATCACGCGTTAGGGAGGGGATTACCAGCGCGCCTTCTTCATCAATGTATCCGAACAATCCCTGGGAGCTTTGCATCACTTCCAGCACCACATTGAGGACCTCGCCGTACATCTCGTCATCCGGCACAGTAAGACAGATATTGGCCAGGCGATTCTTGAGGGCGATGCGCTGTTCGGAGGCGAGCAGCGCCCGCTCGGCGCGCTTGCGCTCGGTGATATCAACAAACGTGCCCTCGATGACGTAGGGGTGCTTTTCCTTGTATTCCGTGACACTTACGTTCTCGATAATCCAGACGAGCGCGCCATCGGCGCGCAAAAGTTGAACTTCGAAGTCGGTAAGCAAGCCGCGCTCGGCGAGGATTCGGTTGGCTGATTCCAGGTCCTCAAGCTTGGCAAAGATGCGGGAGACATCCTGTGCCAGCAACTCCTGCGGCGAGGCATAGCCCAACATGTGGGCCGCGGACTCATTGCAGTCCACCATGCCTCGATCCATTTGGTAACGAAAGATGCCGGCCAGATTGCGCTCGAACAGGAGCCGGTAGCGCTCTTCCGAGCGCTTCAGTTGCTCCTCCACTCGGACGCGCTCGCTGATATCAATGCCCGCCCCCAAGATGCAGGGCTGTCCATTCACCAGGATGCGAGCCGCGAAGAGATGGCAGGGGACCTCTTCTCCCGCCTTGGTGAGCAGCCTTGCTTCGGTGTCGGAGAAGCCTTGCGCCAGGGCCTCTTTGACGGTTCTGCGCACGCGAGTCTGAGACCCGGATGCGACCGTGCTGAAGGCAGATATTTGCGCCATTTCGGCCTGAGAATAATGCAGCAGTTCAGCGGCCCGCCGATTCCAGCGCAGCAGTTTGCCGGATGGATCCAGAACCACGACGCTAACCGGGAGATAATCAAGGATACAATCGCGCAACTCGCGCGCGTCCTCGCTGCCGCAAGCGCAATCTGAATTTCGAGGTCGTGACACAGATTTCCCTCATTACCGATTGTTAAGGCAGGCAAGGCAGAGAGCAATTCAGGCGCAGGGCTAATGTCCCAGAGTTTTCCCAACTCTTGAGCACGTCCCAAAATGGGGCCAGCGCCTATCGGGCAGGTACCAAAGCAAATGCAGCCTACTTCTTGGACGAAGGAACAGCGGGAGCGGCCTGAGAGATGCGGGTCAACTCTTCGGGAACGGTACGGCGGGCGCCGAGGGCGCGGCGGTAAGTAGCCAGTATCGCAGCCGCCTGCCGGAACAGAGGCTCATAGGCGCTCTGGTTCACCTGGGGCGCTTCCGGCCCGCCGGCACAGCGCGCCAGCACCACCGACGCCTTGCCGAAGCGTTCCAGGCGGATGTGATCGGGAGGAGTGCCGGCGGCCAGGGCAGCGGCCGGCGTGGTCACTGCGGAGACGGTTTCACTTAGCGAAACCTGCAGCAGGTCCTTGGGATCACGCACTGCGAACACCAGGGTCTCCACCATGTTCCGCTTGTCTACGCTGAAGGAATAGAGCGCGTTGACGAAGGGGGAAGCGCCGGAAAATTCGCGGCGAATGCGCACCCAGTCAGAGAGCGGGCCGATGGCGGAAGCCGGGGCATGTTTGCCCGTCAGAGCGGCCGCGGCATCCTGCGAAAGCGTAGTGCGTCCGCGGGCAACCTCGAAATCCGTGCCCCAGTGTGGGTGGGCGGGAATGTGGGCTAGAGCAGCGGCAATATCCTTCTGTTCAGCGGGGCTGGGAGTGCAGACGTTGAGCACATTGACCCGCACCGGCGGAGCCTTCTCCTGGGCCCGCGCGGCGAGGACAAAACCCGTTATCACCACAGAGGCACAGAGACCCAGAGCAGAGCATTGACGGTGGAAGAATGACGATGGAAAAATGAAAAGCCGCCGCAGCCGCGCCGCAATCGTCAATCTACAATCTTCAATCATCATTTCCTCAGTGCCTCTGTGTCTCTGTGGTGAACTGGGTTTTCCAGACATTCTAAGCCGGTTATGGAAGCCGGCAAAGAACGCCCGAGGTTCCCCGGTTTTCCACCAGACCGGCGATTGTTGTAAGCTGCTGGGCTCGCCAGGAACGCCTCGCGGAGGTGGCACGCATGGATCGGACCCGCCAGTGGATGTCGGTTGTGATATTCGCAACGGCCATGTGCCTCGGGATCACGGCAGCCGCCCAGCCCATGCCCAGGGCCACGCTCTCCGACAAGCCGCTTTCCCAGCGCTGGCTGGACTACAACATTGACGCCCGGGTCAACCCGCAGCAGCACACCATTGATGCCACCGAAGTGATCACCTGGCACAACTTCACCGGCAAGCCTCAGGACACATTTCCCTTCCACCTTTACCTCAACGCCTTTCAGCCCAAGTCCACCTTCATTCGCGAAACCCATCTTTACAATCCGGACTTCGAATGGAAGCAGAAATACCAAGGCGCGGCCGAGGTGAAGTCGCTGGAAGTGGCGGGTGTGGGCGACCTGACATCGCAGATGCGCTTCATCTCACCCGACGATGGCAACCCCGACGACCGCACTGTTTTCCAGGTGAAACTACCCAAGCCGGTGCCGCCCAACGGGGTGGTGCAGTTCAAGATCGTTTTTCACGACCAGTTGCCGGAGGTGCTGGCGCGCACCGGCTACAAGCGCGACTTCATCATGGGAGCGCAGTGGTTTCCCAAGCCGGGAGTGTGGTGGCAGGGCGCGTGGAATTGCCATCAGTTTCACCGCACCACCGAGTTTTTCGCCGAGTTCGGCACCTTTGAGGTCAAGCTCACCCTGCCAAAGAATGAGGTGGTGGGCGCCAGCGGGATTGAGGTTTCCAGCGTCAATAATCCCGACGGCACCAAGACGGTGAGCTTTTACGGCGAAGACATCCACGACTTCGCCTGGACCGCCGAACCCGAGTACCGCGTGGTGACCGGCACCTTCAACGGCAGCATGGGACCGGTGCAGATTCGCATGCTGGTACAGCCCGGGCACATGAGCAGCGCGCCCCGCTACCTGCAAGCCCTGCAGGGAACGCTGGATCGCTTCGATAAGTGGTACGGGCCCTATCCCTACAAGCAAATCACGCTGGTAGACCCGCCGCATGGCGGCCTGCAGGCCGGCGGCATGGAGTATCCTACGCTGTTTACGGCCGACACCACTTGGTGGGCGCCCAAAGGCTTGCTCTTCCCGGAACTTGTCACCGAGCACGAATTCGGCCACCAGTACTGGTACGGCATGGTGGCCACTAACGAATTCGAAGACGCGTGGATGGATGAAGGCATCAACAGCTACACCGAAGTCAAGATCATGGACTCGCTGTACGGGAAAGATACCTCCATCCTGAATATGCTGGGCGCGCACCTGGGCGAGGCTGACTACCAGCGGCTTTCCTATGATTCGGTAGCCACCGACGATCCCATGATGCGTTTCGCCTGGCAGTACATGAGCGGCAGCTCCTACGGCGGCATTACTTACGCGAAGACGGCTACTGTGCTGCTGAATCTGGAGAAGGTGATCGGCGAGGACACCATGCAGCACGCCCTGCACACCTACTTCATGCGCTACCGTTTCACCCATCCTGCGCCGGAGGATTTTCTGAAAACCGTGGAGGAAGTTTCGGGCAAGGACCTGGGATGGTACTTCCAGCAGGCGGTGTACGGCACCCAGGTGATGGACTACGAGGTTCTGAGTGTGCGTTCAGGGCGCGAAGACTGGTATCAGAAAAATCGCCCCAAGGCCAAGAAGGGCGAGACGCTCTACCACAGCATCGTCCTCGTGCACCGCAAAGGCGATTTCATCTTCCCCGTGGACGTGCAGGTCAAGTTCGATAATGGCGAGACCGTGACCGAACACTGGGATGGGCGCGATCGCTGGGTGCGCTATCAGTACGACAAGAAAGCGCGCATCGTCTCCGCCGAACTCGACCCCGAGCACCAGGCCTGGCTGGACAAGGATTTCTTTAACAACAGCAAAACACGCCGAAGTATTCAGGCGCCGCACCACAAGCTGGCGGCGTACTGGACAGTGATTTCGCAGTTCTGCGCCCAGCTGTTGGCGTGGCTGGTGTGAAAGCAGTTGTCAGTTGTCGGTTCTCAATTCTCAGTTGTCGGCAGTCAGTGGTCGTTGGTCGTTGGTCGGAACCCCGTCTAGGCCTGAAGGTTTCGGCAGTCAGTCAGTGGCCAGTCGTCGTTGCGCGTTGATCAGAACCATACTTTCCTAAGGGTTGCTGGTTAGCAAGTTACGTCACAATGACAACGATCCAGCCCGAAGGGCGAAACAGAATTTAGCCCAGGGCGTAAGCCCTGGGTAACGGCCAGCAAATAAATTCGAGCCCCTTCAGGGGCGGCACAGGCAGGTCGCGGTTCAACAGGGTGTTTCACTATGGAAAAGGGCTTCCTCTCTGATGGTTGTTCGCGTGTATGGCGGCACCAGCGCATTCTGTGGTGGCTGTTTGTGGTCAACCTGGTGCTCGGCCACCTCTCGATTTTTGCCATGGTGTCGCGCTGGTCGCGCGTGCTCGACCACAGCCTGGCGGCCGACCAGCTCTACCACGGCTTTAATCTGGGACGCTACATCGAACTGGGCATGCAGCCGGGAGTCGGCTTCGGCAGCGCCGGCCCCGGCATTGCCGCCTTCGCCATCGTCTTTTTTATTTTCATGCTGTTCGTGACCGGCGGAATTCTGGAGGCTTATCGCTCGCCTTACAAAATCTCTACGGCCGACTTCTTCCAGGCCAGTGGCGCCTACTTCTGGCGCTTCGTGCGCCTGCTCATCATGTTTGTGATTGTGCTCATCCCGGTCGCCATTGCCGCCAGCGCCATCAACCGCTGGTCGGGCCATCTCTCCAGCGACGCAGCTCCCGAAAAGCTGGGCTTCTGGGTGGATGTAACCGGCGCGCTGGTGATCTGGTTCATCGCCATGTGCCTGCGCCTGTGGTTTGACGTGGCGCAGGTGCACGCCGTGGCCACCGGGGAACGCGCCATGCGGCGGGCGTTGAAGCGCGCCTTCGGCATGACCTTCGGTCATTTTGGCGCCGTATTTCCGCTTTACCTCGTGCCCAGCCTGGTGTCGTTTATCGGGATGGGAGTGATTCTCCTCATCTGGACGAAAGTTCCCTCCACCAGCGTGGGTCTTTCTTTTGTGCTGCTGGAGATCTGGATGCTGCTGTGGCTGGGCACGCGCTTGTGGCAACGCGCCGGCGAAACGGCGTGGTATCAGCGCACCCAGGTGCCGGCACAGATGGAGCCGGTTACTCCGGCGGTTGCTGGAATGCCTGGCGAGACCGACCCCGGTCTCGCCACCGGCGGTCAATAAAACT
>JBLMXE010000305.1:0-6889 GCA_050257615.1 Chlamydiota bacterium
CCGGTGCCTGGAGAGTGACCAAGGCGAACTCGTTGTTCGACTACAAGCCGGGACAGTCTCCCGCCAGCTTCGCTGATCCCAATTTTCCCGCCAAGGACGCCGACGCTGCCCGCCTGGCCAATTACGCAACGGCGGAGCAAACCTGCCGCGCCCACGGCATCACCGACCAGAGGCTGCTGGATGACTGCATACTCGATCTGGCAGTTACCAACAGCTTCGTCTTTGCCAGCCGGTACACGCACGCGCAGCAGGTACTGGCAGCTCGCGCCTCCCTTATTCGGCCGCCGTCATCGCCAGCAGTAAAGACGGTGTTGTGGGTGGATGGTCGGATTCTGGACAGCAAGTCGGAACCCGAATATCACTTCCAAGGCAAAAAGGGGGATGTAATCTGGGTCGGATACGACCCTAATTGCAAAAATGCCGGCACGCCTGAGGCTTACCCGGCTTTTCTTGTACTGACCGATCCATCGGGCAAGGAACTGGCCACACACGATGGATGCGGATTTGGCCGACTTGAGCTGCCGGCGACCGGCACCTATACCTTCAGAGGGCGCTTCCCGTATCGGGGGGATACGATCCACTACCACGTTCCCCTTCGTTTTGTCCGTCCCGACCGCCACCAGCAGATATCGTATGGCCAGATGGTTTCGGGAAACATCGAGCAGTGGGCCGCTCATGATGTTTACACGTGGACCGGCAAGGCGGGCGACTTGATTGTGCTTTCGGGAGAAGGATGCCAGCTGAACGTTTTCACCTCGATCATTGATCCGGAGGGCCACGACGTTCTCGGTCCTTCCTGTCGCACCGGCACCTATTGGAAGCTGCCGAAAGATGGCACTTATCAGCTAGTGGTCAATGGCGGGGAATGGGCACATGCCGAAGTAACGGGCCCCTACCACTTCGTGTTCCAAGGCGGGAAGCTGGCCAAATAAGATATGAACTAAGGAAGCAACCTTGCATTCCGTCTGAGCCTTTAATAAGAGGAACCGGTATGTTCCTGATTCCCTCTCAACGCCTCGCGAGTCGCTTGAGGCCCTTCTGAGGTCAGCCGCAAGCATGCCATCACTTCCCCACCGGTCAGCTTCGCGCCCTCTCTTGCGTGCGCTGCTGATTGCGGCCACGCTTCTTGTTTCTTACGCCTACTTCTACCAGGGCACGGGATGGAACCAGAACTCCCACTTTTATCTAGGGAAAGTTCTGATTGAGCAGCATACGGTGCGCATTGACCGTTACCAGAACCTCACTGGCGATAAAGCGTTTTACGAAGGACATTATTACTCCGACAAAGCGCCCGGACTGTCGCTGGCGGCACTGCCCGCAATCAAAGCGGGCTGGCCGATTGCGCTGCACCTGGGAGTGCGGCCGCGCGTTGCTGCCAATGTGCAGCTCTACCTGGCAACCCTCTTCACCTGCTCACTGGGAATCGCGCTGGCCGCGGCCATTCTGTTCGTGCTGTTGCTGAATTGGAATATGACGCCGGGCGCGGCAGCCTTCGCAGCCCTGATATTCGGCTTGGGCACTCCCATGTGGATTTATGCCACGCAGTTCTGGGGACACGCCCTGGCCTCCGCCTGCCTGGTGTTCGCCTTCGCGGCCGCGGATGGGCTGCGGCGAAGCATAGGTCTTCGCCACCGGATTCTGCTCGTGGCCGCGGTGGGACTGGCGGCGGGCTGGGCGGTGGTCACGGAGTATCCGGCGGCCATTCCCGCCGTGATGATCGGCGTGATGGCGCTGATGTATTGCTGGCGGGGTGAGCCGCGGGCCAGGAGCTTCCTCTATGCCGCCGCGGCGCTGTACATCACGGCCGGGCTGTGCCTGGCCACGATTCTCATTTATCAGAAGGCGGCGTTCGGCTCGCCCTTCCGCCTGGGATACGAATATGTAGTGAACTACCAGGACACGCTGCATCATGGCGCCCTGGGCGTGACTTATCCCAAGTGGCATGCGCTCATGGCACTGCTGTTTGGCAAACGCTGCGGGCTGCTGCTGTTTGCTCCCATCCTGCTGGCTGCTCCCTTTGGATTTCGCCTGCTGTGGCGCGCAGGTCTGCCCCGCCTCAGCCTCGGGGTGAGCGCGGGAATCGCGGTGTATTACCTGCTGTTCAACGCCTCCTATCTGCATTGGGGGGCAGGTTCATCCCTGGGACCGCGTTACCTATCCCCCGGCCTGCCCTTCGCCTGCCTGTTGGTGGCGCCGGTTTGGCAGCAGGCTAGTCGGACGCTGAAGGCGGCGCTGGCGGTGGTGGCCGCGTATGGAGTTGCGGTGGCGTTCGCCGGAGTCACGACCCATCCCGTAATTCCTGAGGCCGTCACCTTCCCCGTCAAGGAAGTCCTGCAGGCGTTCACGCGCGGAGATCTGTATCAATTGGGTGGCGCCTGGAATCTGGGCATGCTGGCTGGCCTGCAGGGTATGACAAGCCTGGCGCCGCTGCTGGCGCTGGGGGGATTTGCCGGCCTGGCGTGGTGGCACCTGACTCCCGGCAAGTCGGCGCCTGCCGAGACCGACGCTCAACATGTTTCTTCCGCCCGGGTGGAATAGTCGAGCCACAGCAGCCTTCTTTGTTTTTTAGAAGCTCCCTCAAAACGTTGCCTTTCTGCCTTAGCATGTCGCCGTCGTTGACCGAGCAAATTGCCCATTGATCTATATATATATTGTGTGATATATATCATGCCCATGAACAGGGTTGACCCGCAGAAGTTTCTACCTCTCAAACCCAACTGGTTTCACATCCTGCTGTCGCTAACCGGAGGAGAGCAGCACGGATACGGGATCATGCAGGAAGTCTCCAACCGCACGCATGGAAAAGTGCGGTTGTGGCCCGCTACCCTCTATGGCTCCATCAAGCGGCTGATTGAGGCAGACCTGATCGAGGAATCGGATGAACGGCCGGCGCCGGAGTTGGACGATGCGCGCCGCCGTTATTACCGGCTGACTACGCTGGGCAAGCGCGTGCTCGACGCGGAGTGTGGACGCCTGCAGGAGCTGGTGCGCGCCATTCGCGTAAAGCGATCCATGGTGACTGGGTGAACTTCGCATGGCGCGCGTACCGCCGGCTGGCGCGAGCGTTTCCCCACGAGTTTCAACTGGTTTACGGCGCTGAAGTGATGCAATTGGGCGAGGACGTGATCGAAGAGGTCGCTAAACGCCAGGGCGTCGCCGGGCTGTTCCGCTTGATCGCCGATATCGCGGTCCGGGTACCTCTCGAGTATCTGAGCGAGATGCGCCGCGACATGCGCTTTGCCTGGCGAGCGCTGATGAAGTCACCCGGGTTCGCCCTGGTCGGCATCATTTCCATGGGACTCGCCATTGGGCTTTCAACCAACGTCTACAGCTCGCGATGGGAAATGTTATTTCGTGATCTGCCGGCGGTAAAGAATCCCACAGAACTGGTGATGCCGCAGGGGACGGCCGACGGCGATCCTGCTCCCCTCTCCTATTACTACATCGAGCAGTATAGCGAGCAGAAAAAATTGTTTGCCGGGGCGGCGGCCTTCCAGACCGGGGTTCCCTTCAACGTCAACTTCCAGGGAGATGTAAGCGCGAAACCGCAGCGGGTCTTCGGGCAACTGGTGTCGCCGGATTATTTCTCCGTGCTTGGCGTGCGCGCACAGCGCGGGCGGGTGCTTAGCCCCCAAGTGGACAAACCGGGCGACGCACCGGTGGTAGTGATCAGTGACCGCTTCTGGCGCAATCGCCTTAACTCCTGTCCTGACCCAGTGGGGCAAACGCTACGCCTGAACGGACAAACGGCAACCATCGTGGGAATCACCCCTGAGAATTTCGATGGCGCCCTTTCCCTCAATCCCGCCGAATTATTTGTTCCCACCACCGTTCCGGCCACGCTTGCTCCGGAACTGGCGGATGACGTGCTGCACCAACGCCACGCAAAGGAGTTTCTGGCCATCATGCGCCTGGCTCCCGGTGTGAGCGTAGAAACCGCGGAAGTAGGACTCGACGTCATTACCCGGCATCTTGACGAGCAAGACCCTTCCCTGGCTTTGCGCAAGGACAAGGGCCGGCGGGTAAGCCTGCTTTCGGCCGGCACGGCGGTGCCCATACCCCGCAAGTTAAAGCCCATGCTGATGGGATTTTTCATCGCCCTGATGGGCCTCATAGTTGCGCTGGCGTGCATAAATCTGGCCAACATGCTGATGGCGCGAGGCGCCAGCCGACGCAAGGAGCTGGCGATTCGACTGTCGGTGGGAGCCAGCCGCTTCCGGCTAATCCGACAGATGATGAGCGAAGGCATCCTGCTGGCATTGCTCGGAGGCGTGGCGGGATTGGCGCTTGCCTATGGACTGCGCGGGTTGAGCTCGCGCTTTGCGCCACCCTCCACAGTGCCGATGCAAACGGGTTTTTCCCTGGATTGGCACGCCGGTGTTTTCGCCTTTGCCCTCGCCGTGGTGTGCGGCATTGGATTCAGCCTGGCGCCCGCCCTGCAGGCGACAAGAGCGAATCTGGTGCCGGCGCTCAAGGAGGGCGCGTTGCAGTTGCCGGGTTATCGGCGGCTGGGCATGCGCAATTTGCTGATGGTGGCCCAGGTTGCGGCTTCGCTCATGCTGCTGCTGATGACCGGGTTCCTGGTGATAGGAATCAGCACGACCAGCACCGTCCAAACCCGGCTGGATGCGCGCACGATGTACCTGTTGTCTCTCGATCCCGTGCGTCAGGGCTACACGCCGGAAAAGGCGCAAGCTCTGTTTGAGAAGCTTCCCGAAAGGCTCAGGGCCGCGGGCGCGGTGCACAGCGTTGCCCTGGCGGCACAGGCCCCCTTTTCAATGGATAATCGCGACACCCAAGTCACTGCGGATGGCGCGCCGGGCGCCTCGCGGATTCAGATGCCCGCGGTAGAGGAGACGGTGGGAGCCGGCTATTTTTCCACTCTGAGCGAGCCCCTGTTGGCCGGCCGGGAATTCGACGAGCAAGATCAACGGCTCGACCCAGACGGAGCGGAGGCTTTGCCGGTGGTGTTGAGCGAGAGCGCCAAACGGCGTCTTTTCGGACAGCGCAATGCCATCGGGGAGCGGGTCAGAGACGACAAGCAGGCTTACGCGGTGGTGGGAGTGGTCCGCGATTTCGAAAATGGAATCTCCGGCACCCCATCGGTTCTCTATTTGCCCCTTACCCGGCGCGACTTTGCCCGGCCGCCCGCCAGCGGCATTGTGGTAATGCTTCGGTCGGATACAACAAGCGATGCGCTAGCCGGCATTCGCAGCAAAATTGCGTCCCTCGATCCCCGCCTGGCGATTTTCCATGTGCGCACGCTCAGGGAACAGTTGGAGCTCAGCCGCTCCGCCGAACGCTTCTCGGTTGATACCTACGCCGGAATTGGAATTTTCGGACTGGTCTTGGCCGCCATCGGCCTGGCCGGAGTCACGGCTTATGCGGTGGCACAGCGACGGAAAGAAATTGGCATCCGTACTGCGCTGGGCGCGAGCAAAGCGCAGGTAGTGCGGCTGGTTCTGCGCGAAGGTACGGCCCTGGTAGGCGCGGGAACGGCTCTAGGGTTTCTGGGCGCGATCGCGCTGGCAAAAATACTTTCCACCTTAATGAATATGTTTGTCGAGGCGCTCAGGTTTGGCACCGACGATGCGCGCTTGCTGCTGGGCGCGCCCCTGCTGCTGGCATCCATCGCCATGTTCGCCTGTTATGTGCCCGCCCGCAGCGCGGCCAAAATTGATCCCCTGAAGGCAATCCGGGAGGAGTAGGTCCCGCTCGCAGAGCTTGAGTCAAGGGCGGGCCGAGGCTGCCTCGACCCTAGCGCCGCCCCACGCCGATGTACTGGAATCCCATCTGGCGCAGACTGGGGCCCTCGAGCAGGTTCTTAGTGTCTACGATGATGGGCTTTTTGAGCAGGCGCTTGATGCGGGCAAAGTCGAGATCACGGAATTCCGGCCAGCCCGTGCCCACCACCAGAGCGTCCACGCCTTCGGCGACCGCGTAAGCAGAGTCGCAGTAGCGCACTGCTTCCAGTTCCGCCTTGGCCTGGAGATTGGCTACCGGATCGTAGGCCCGCACCTTGGCGCCTTTGGAGATGAGCCCGCGCGCCAGGCACAACGACGACGAACCCGCTACCGAGTTGGTATTGGGCTTGAAGGCCAAGCCCAGCATACCCAACTCCTTGCCGGCCACGGGATCAACCGCGCGCGTAATTTTATCCACCAGGGAATCGGCAACGGTGCGGTTCACTTCGCGCGCGGCCTCCAGGATCTTCAGCGAAATATTGTTCTGGCGCGCCAATTCCGCCAGGGCTTCCAGGTCGGATTCCGCGAAGGGGCCGGAAAAAACCGCGCCCGGCTGCAGGCACCGGGGCCCGATCTTCTTCTTATCCAGACCCATGCCCATGGCCAGGTCCAGGGCGTCGGCCTTCACCCGCTCGCACAAGCCTGCCAGCTCATTGATGAAGGAGATTTTGGCCGCCAAGAAGGCGGTGGTGGCCTGGCGCACCAATTCGGCGCTCTCGAAGCTCATGTTCACGACCGGCACGCTGCGCATGACCAGGGGCCGGTACAACTGCTTCATGGCTTTCACTGCCGCCTCAGAATGGGTGCCAAGAATGATGCGCTCTGGCCAGTTGAAATCCTCCACGGCGCAGCCGTCGGTCAGGAAGGTGGGCTGCGAGACTACGTTGATGTGCAGCTTGTGTTCCTTGAGCTTGCGTTCGATGCGGCCGGCGGTGCCCACCGGCACCGGAGTAGCCAGAATCAGCATGGCATCCTTGGTCATGAGGCGGGCCAGGCTGAGCGCCAATTCATCAATTTCAGCCGTCGAATCCTGCGCCAGAAAAAGGAACTGGGCGTTGGGCACCAGTTTCTGCAGGTCGGAGGAGTAGACCAGGCGGCCCACCCGCACATTGCGGCGGATGACCTCCTGCAGGTCTTTTTCATGG
>JBLMXE010000306.1:0-2613 GCA_050257615.1 Chlamydiota bacterium
TGCAGGATGGGATCGCGGCTTTCCTCCAGGCGAGCGAAAATTTCCGGACTGCCAATCACGCCGCACTTCAGCGACTCATACAGTCCGGCACGAAATTCGCGCTCCGGCAAAGTGCTGAGCAACCTGGGGTCGGTGAGCACCGCGCGCGGTTGGTGGAAACGGCCAATCAGGTTCTTGCCGTCGCGCAGGTTGACGCCGGTTTTGCCGCCCACCGAGGCGTCCACTTGGGCCAGCAACGTGGTGGGAATCTGCACATAATCAATGCCGCGCATGTAAATGGAAGCCAGGAAGCCGGCCATGTCGCCGACCACGCCGCCACCAAAGGCAAGAATCACTGCATGCCGGTCCGCCCCCAGGCTCACCAGCTTGCGGGCCAGGCGCTCCACAGTGAAGAAAGTCTTGTGCGCCTCGCCTTCCGGCATCTCTATGATCTGCGCCTCCAGGCCAGATGCGGCCAGCGAGGCCATCAGCGGCTCCGCCCAGGCTTTGCGGACGGTGGGCACGGTGATTACGAAGCAGCGCGCGGCCGGGGGCAGCACGTCGCGCAATACCGCGCCGGCGCGACCCAGCAACCCGGCTTCAATGTGCACCTCGTAGGGCTGGGGCGGGATGGGAACCGATACTTTTGCCACGTACCAATGATAGCGTAAGCCACGCCTTGTCACGGAATTGCCGGCCAGCCGCGTGCTAACATCAGCCGTTTATGAAGCACCTTCCCGCGGAGACGGACTTCCTGGTGATCGGCGCCGGAGTGGCCGGGCTGCGGGCGGCTATCACCCTGGCGGAAGCGGGGCGCGTGCTGGTGCTGGCCAAACGGGAGATTACCGAGTCGGCCACACAGTATGCCCAGGGCGGAATCGCGGCTGCACTCAGCGATGAGGATGAGATCAGCCTGCACCTGCAGGACACGCTGACCGCCGGAGATGGTCTGTGCAATGTGGAAGCGGCGCGCGTGCTGGTGGAAGAAGGCCCGGAGCGCATCGAGGAGCTTATCGCCTGGGGCACACACTTCGACCGCAGCGGCACCAAACTGGCCTTCACCCGCGAAGGCGCCCACAGCCGCTCCCGCATTCTGCATGCGCACGGCGACTCCACCGGCCGGGAGATCGGCCGCACCCTTCACGCCAAAGCAGCTACGCTCAAGCACATTACATTTTGCGAGTTCATGTTCACCACCGACCTCCAAGTGGAAAACGGGCGCGTGGCCGGCGCCCAGATGATCAGCGACAACGGCCAATCGCACAGCGTCTCAGCCGGGGCCGTGCTGCTGGCAACGGGAGGACTCGGGCAGGTTTACCGCGAGACCACCAACCCAGAGGTGGCCACGGGTGACGGCGTAGTCATGGCCTTTAGGGCGGGCGCGACCGTGAGCGACCTGGAGTTCGTGCAGTTCCATCCCACCGCGCTGTATCTGAAAGCGGCGCCGCGCTTTCTGCTTTCCGAAGCGCTGCGCGGCGAAGGTGCTTACCTGCGCAACCTGGAGATGGATCGGTTCATGCCCAAATATCACGATCTGGCGGAACTGGCTCCCCGCGACGTGGTGGCGCGGGCGATTGCCCACGAACTGGAGGTCTGCCACGCCAGGGATGCGGTAGTTTATCTCGACCTCACGCACCTCAAGGCCAGCCGCGTGCGCGAGCGCTTCCCGCGAATTTACAGCACCTGCCTGCAATACAACGTGGACATCACCACCGACATGATTCCGGTGCGGCCGGCAGCGCACTACGCCATGGGCGGGGTACGCACCGATCTGGAGGGCCGCACCAGCCTGCCCGGGCTATATGCGGCGGGCGAGGCCGCCTGTACCGGTGTCCACGGAGCCAATCGCCTGGCCAGTAATTCCCTGCTCGAGGGTCTGGTGTACGGAGCGCGCACCGGAAGGGCCATGGCGGCCGAGATGGGCCGGCCGGGACACGGCCACGCTCAACCGGTGAAATCAGTGGCGTCCGGTCCCGCGCACAGCTCGCCCGACGTGGAAGCGTTCACTCGCGAAGTGCGCGACATTATGTGGAATGAAGTAGGCATTGTGCGCAGCGGCAGCGGCCTGAAACGCGGGCTCCACCGTTTACAGGATTTGGGCGCGGCTCTCGGTCCGGCCACCACGCGGCGCTGCTACGAGGCGCGCAACCTGCAGCAGACGGGATTGCTGATCGCGCGCTCCGCTTTGGCCCGGGAAGAGAGCCGCGGCGCCCATTACCGCACCGACTTCCCCGCTCACGACGACCAGCGCTTCCTCAAGCATTCTGTGCTGTGTGGCGATACGATTCGCTTCGAGTAAGACTTTATTAACCACAGAGGACACAGAGAACACAGAGGAATCAAGAAGATTCCTAGACATTTCTCCCGAGCCTAACCTTCCATCCCAAAACCGATATTCACCGCGGCAGGGCGAATTCAGATACCTCTGTGTCTTTCGTGTCCTCTGTGGTTGTATTCAGATCTGCTGACCCGAGAAGATTTCCGCAAAAACGAGGCAAACCCCGAGCAGCCGCACACCTCTAAGTGCTCTACGCGCCATGTTCGAATCTCCATGGAGGTTTGCCTGAATGAAGAGGACATTGCTTTTAACCCTGATCCTGCTGGCGCTCTCGGCCTGGGTGGTTGCGCAGCAGA
>JBLMXE010000307.1:0-3501 GCA_050257615.1 Chlamydiota bacterium
AGATGAAGGCCATCGTCGCCGATGCCCACCGCCTTGGCCGCAAGGTGGCCGCCCATGCCCACGGCGCTCAGGGCATCTTGTGGGCCACCGAGGCGGGCGTGGATTCCATCGAGCACGGCTCCTACATTGACGATGCCGGCATCGCCGCCATGAAGCAGCACGGTACCTACCTGGTACCCACTCTCTACCTCGGCGACTGGTTCCTGGCGAACGCCGAGCAACTGCATGTTCCCGACTTCCTGCTTGTCAAAGCCAAAGCGGTGATGCCGGCGGCGCGCGAGCACCTGGCCCATGCCTTCGCCAGCGGCGTGAAGGTGGCTTTCGGCACCGATGCCGCCGTCTATCCCCACGGCCTGAATGCCCACGAGTTTGCCGTCATGGTGAAGCTGGGCCTCACTCCGCTGCAGGCCATCCAGGCGGCCACCATCAATGCCGCCGACCTGCTCGGCTGGTCTGACCGCGTGGGCAGCCTGGACCCTGGCCACTACGCTGACCTGATCGCCGTCGAAGGCGACCCGCTCAAAGACGTGACCACGCTCCAGCGCGTGAAGTTTGTCATGAAGGGCGGAGAAGTGGTGAAGGCATTGAGTAATTGAGTAATCGGATAATTGTGTAATCGAGAAAACGGTAGCTGGTAGTTAGTAGCTGGTAGTTGGTCTGACCTGACGTAGGGACAGCCGCCCTCGGCTGTCCGCAGGGCGGTTAATTGGTAGCTCGCGATCGGGAACAGCGGCCAACTGCCAACCACCAACTTTAGCTACTTTTAGCCTGTCATCCTGAGCGAAGCGAATCGTTTTGCTTGCAAAACGATTCGCGGAGTCGAAGGACCCCTGTGTTTCTCGCAGCAGCAAAGCGCTTCGGGGAGTTTTGGCGAGCACCTCCAGCCAGCCGAATTTCTCCCGGCTATACGTGAAAGTCCGGCTTCATTCTGATGGACTTCAGCCCCGAAGAATCTGGCGCGCACTGCCACTTTTCCACTCAAACCAACCCCTGCGGTGTACAAAACAAAAGGGCCGGCCACATCGGCCGGCCCTTTTTTAACAAAATTCTCAGCTACTTCTTGGGCGCGATCGAATCCTTCACTGCCTTGGCCAGGTAGAACTTCGCCGTGGTCTTGGCAGGAATCTTGATGGGCTCGCCGGTTTGCGGATTGCGCCCCATGCGCGCCTTGCGCTGCACCTTCTTCAGGCGGCCCAGTCCGGGCAGCACGAATACGCCGCTCTTCTTGGTCTCTTTGACGGCGGTTTCGGATAGCGTCTGAAGAAACGCTGCCGCGGTCTTGTTGTTGGTTTCCAGCTTTTCGGCCAGGTGACGCACCAACTGTGTCTTGGTCATGCCTGCAGCCATGATTCCCTCCTTGAATTGAACGCACGATTGCTCGTTAGGGGCTATCCTATACCAGCAATCTGTGGAAAAAGAAGCGTCAAAGCCGCATTTTATGCGGTTTTTTTTGCCTTGCCTCCCGATTCTGCCCTAAAAATGGGGGTCTGGGCCGGTCAGGGGTGAAATGGGGGCATGATTAGCGGCCGGAGAGGGGCCTGCCAGCCCCAGTTCCGCCGGTCACCCTCCCCGCCGGAAATCCTTCGCGGATGTAATAATGAATCTAGGAGATAAGTGATTCGTGAGTTGCGCCCTGTGTCACACCCGCAAAGAGAAGCGCTTTTGTCCCGCCCTTCATGACCGCATCTGCGCCCAGTGCTGTGGCGAAGCCCGCGAAGTCACTATTGACTGTCCCAGTGACTGCGTTTACCTGCAGCAGGCGCGGGAGCACGAAAAGCCGCGCGCCGCGGACGAACTTGACCCCGCCGCCCTCTTTCCCCAAGTCGAGGTTCCCCGGCAATTCGTTTATGAGCACGAACACCTGCTGGTGGGCCTGAGCTTCGCCCTGGCCAAGAGCGCACGCGCTGACCGCAGCCTCAACGACCAGGACCTGATTGCCGCTCTTTCCGCCGCCGCCCGCACCTACGAGACTCTGGCCAACTCCGGCCTGCACTACCAGGTCTCTCCCGGCAGCCTGGGTCAGCAGGCGGTCGTCGCCGAACTGGAGAAGACCCTGAAGGAATACCGCGAGATCGAGCAGAAGCACCGCGGCTTCACCAGCCTGCGCGATTCCGACGTGCTGCGCGCCCTGGTCTTCCTCGTGCGCATGGGCCACTCTCGCACCTCCGGCCGGCCCAAATCGCGTGCCCTGATTGATTCGCTGTTTGTGCAGTTCGCGGAGAAAGAATCGCTGATCGAAACTCCCCAGAGCGCCCCCAGCCGCATCATCATGCCGTAGAGCTTTCAGCAATCAGCTCTCAGCTAGGACAATTCTGTTGCGCCGCGATCTAAATTCTTTGCCGCGGATCAGCGCGGATCAACGCAGATCAGAGCTCGTCGTCTCGGGCGCCCTCGCCCGTGGGCCTCTTCTGCAGCATGGTTTCTTGTACCTCTCCTTCCTCCACCTGTCATCCCGAGCGAGCGCGAGTGGAGCGAAGCGAAATGAGCGCGAGTCGAGGGACCCCGCGTTTGCTTCCCCTCCCGATCCCGCTCCAGGGGGTTCTGCTCGTTCCGCTTCCTGGAACGTCCCGCCCTGGTCACGGCCCAACCTTGTTTTTCAGTGCTAAACTGCGGCTTCCGAGCCAGCGCTACGCCGCCAACCTCAAGCGCGAGCTGCCCCGCATCCCCTTCGTGGGCGTGAACGGAATCGTCCTTTCCGCTAATGTCATCTTGAGCGAGGGCGCGGCTCACCAATCCGCGCCCGAGTCGAAAGACCCCGCGTTGGCGCGGCACTGCCGAGGACGCTCCAAGGAGTTCGGCCGATCAAACGCAAGGTCCCTCGGCTCGCCCTTCTTCGCTCCGCTCGGTCGGGCTCGCTCCGGATGACAAAGCGAACGCGGGCGAGGTCGCCCGCGCCACAAATTTCAAAACCGATCTGGTGGTATTTCGCGCCTTCGTGAAAGCGGGCGAGCGCCTGGCTGACCTGCACGCGTTAAGGGTGGTTTATCTGCGCTTATCCGCGTTGATCGGCGGCGAATGAAGTTTGTCGACTTTGCGCACCGCCGGCGGCCCGGCGGGCAAGGCGTCGCGCAGTTCGCGCACTGTGCGCTTGAACACCGGATGCCGCTGTTCGGGCGCGATTTCCGCCAGCGGTTCCAGCACAAATCGCCGTTGGTGCATCGCAGGATGGGGAATCGTCAGCCCGCCCGTATCCACAATCGAGTTGCCGAAGAGCAGAATGTCCAGATCAATCACCCGCGGACCCTTGGGCTGTGTGCGCTGCCGTCCCATTTGCTTCTCAATGGACTGCAACCCGGCCAGGAACTGCTTCGGCATCTTTTCCGTTGCTAACGCCACGGCGCAGTTCAGGAACCATGGCTGGCGTGCGAACTCTACGGGTTCGGTTTCATAAATCGAAGAAACCGCCACCACTTCGCCCAGTGACCCCAGGCGCTGGATGGCGGCCTGCAGATTGGCTTCGCGGTCTCCCAGGTTGGAGCCCAGCGAAAGATACACCAGCTT
>JBLMXE010000308.1:0-4765 GCA_050257615.1 Chlamydiota bacterium
GAGCACCAATATTCTGCAGGCCAATGGCATTGAGCATGCCCGCGGCGGTTTCGTAGAGACGAGGAGTCGGATTGCCGGCCATGGGCTCCTTGGATAAGCCCTTGGTAACGAAGCCGCCAATCTTGTCGAGCGCAACCACATCTTCGAACTCCAGCCCATAACCGAAGGTGCCGCTGGCGGCCAGCACTGGAGTGCGCAGATGCAAGCCGGCAAAGCTAACACTCATCTCCGGCTTGGGCGGCAGAGGCGTGGTGCTGCTCATGGCGCTGTTCCTCCTGATCCCACTCCCGCCGGGGCTTCGATGGGGCGCTGGGCGATGGCTTCGGTCAACACATGACCGACCGCGCTGGTCGGCGCGTTGATACCCAGCAGTGAAGCCAGAGTAGGCGCCAGGTCCACCGGTTCGGCATGCTGATGATACGAGCCCGGCTGGAAAGGGACGCCGAAGAAGGCCAGCGGGACATGCGTGTCATAACTGTAAGGTGAGCCGTGATCGGTGCCGTGGGTGGTGCCGATGGTGAAGGGCGGGGGGACGCCCAGCACGTACCAGCCGCCGTAGGGCGAATAGCTGCGCAGGTACTCGCGTCCAAGCCTGGTGGCAGGGACGTCGCCATGGGCCAACTGAGCCTTGGTGTAGAAGCCGCGCAGGCCAATCCGCTCCAGCTCGTCGCCCACCGCCTGCTCCGCGGCGGCTTCCTTCATGTGCACGGCGTTGAAGGCCCCTTCCGAAACGAAAGCTATGGGATAGGAGAGGTCAGGGACAAAATCACGGGGATGGCCAGGAGAAAGTCGCTTACTGAGTTCAGTATTTATCTGCTGGCGCAATTGCTTGTTACTTAGGCCGGCAGCGGGAATGCGCATGTCTTTGGCAACGGCGGGCAGCGGGGCCACGCCATGATCCGCGGAAAGCGCAATCCATACGTTAGCCAGCCCGAACTGCTTGCCCAGAAAATCAAAGAAGCCGGCGAGTTGCTGGTCGAGAGCCAGGGCCATGGCGCGCATCTTAGGGGAATCGGGGCCAACCTCGTGACCCAACATATCGTTTGCGGAAAGCCCTATGGTGAGCAGGTCGGTAGCCGGTCCGGAGCCCAGCTTCTCGTTGGTAATAAGCGAGCGCGCAAAATCGAACTCGTAGTCGTTGGCCAAGGGCGTAGCGCCCACTACGTCAAAGAAACTGGCCCCGGGCTTGCGCGCAGTATTGAACAGCACGTTGCCGCTGCTGTCCTTCCACTCTCGGTTCCAGTACTTCGCCACCTGGCTCTGATTGAACTGCTGCGCCCAGGCGGGCAACTGATTGCGGTAATAGCTGGAAGTGATCCAGGCGCCGCTTTTTTCATCTATCCAATAAGCGGCGTTGCCCGCCCAGCCTGCGGGGAGAATGGCGGCGCGATCCTTGAGCGCGATGCCGAAAACGCGGGATTTGCCCTGCGTGGCCAGTTTCAGTTCGTCGCCCAGCGTGCTGGCGAGCAGGTTGTGCGGCGAGGCGCCGGCGCCGGCGGCTCCTACCAGGTGGGTGGAATCATCCTCCACCGAGGTGACCTCGCGCTTCTTCTGCTCGTCCCACCACTCGTTGCTGAAGATGCCATGACCGTCACTATAGGCTCCGGTCAGCAGGGTGGCATGTCCGGGAGCGGTGCGGGTGTTGGCATAGCCGTAGTAGCAGTCGGTAAAGTTGGCGCCACGGTCCATGAGCAGGCGGAAGCCGTTGGGGCCGAACTCGTCGTAGTATCGCTGCAGGTAGTCGGCGCGAAACTGGTCAATGATGATCACCACCACCAGCCTGGGGCGGGCATTGTAAGCGGAAGCCAGGGCGAGGGCTGGCAGCAGGCAAAGCAGAATGAGAACAGCACAGGCACGGCCGATGCGGGAGGTCATCGCACGGTAGTGTAACAGCCCGATGCGGGCGAGCGCCAAGCGCAGTCACGCGGAAGAAACTGCGCCACCAGCACAAGGGGATCGCTCAGGAGACGACGGGTGTACGGCCTGCTGGCGTCACCGTACGTGGCCTGATCTTCTGCAGTTCGTCGGCCAGCCCGGCCTTCGCCTTGCGGATATCGTACAGAGCCTGCAGGTTCATCCAGAACTGTTCCGAGGTGCCAAAAAAGCGCGCCAGCCTGACCGCAGTGTCGGCGCTGATGCCACGCTTTTCCAGCACAACGTCATTAAGCCGCGGCGTCGGAACACGGATGGCCTTGGCCACCGCATAGACCGAGAGCCCCATGGGATGCAGAAACTCTTCGCGCAGGACCTCACCAGGATGGATGTTCCATTCGGGCTGTGTTCGCTTGCCATTACGCTTCATGATGGCACCTGTCCTTATGCTCTTGCTCAGTGATAATCAACGATCTCGACTTCATGCGCGTCGCCGTCATACCAGAAAAAGCAGATGCGGAACTGGTCGTTAATGCGAATGCTGTACTGGCCTTGACGGTCTCCATGCAGCGCTTCCAGGCGATTACCCGGCGGCACTGCCAAATCTCTCAGCTGTGTGACGGTGTGCAGCATGGCCAGTTTACGTAAGGCTACCCGGCTCAGATTCGCGGGCAGCCGCCGCGCTTTGCCGACCCTCCAAAGTTCCTCCGTGCGGGTATCGGCGAAGCTTTTGATCACAGGCTAAATGATAACGCATGTCGTTATTAACGTCAATCGTTAGCGAAGGGTTGTGACCCCGGCGCAGGTCAGGGCGCGCCTGTGCCCACACGGTTCTCGGCGCAGGTCAGGGCGCCTGTGCTCATCCAGTTCGCCGCAGGATGACACCCGGCGCGACTTTCCGGTACATTAACTGTTTCCCATGCTGGACTTGAATTTTGTACGCGACCACCTGCCGCTGGTGGAAGAAAAGCTGGCGCACCGCGGCATGAACCCCGGCGAAGTGCTGGGACAATTCCGCGAGCTAGACGGAGTGCGCCGCCAGCACATCACCGAACTGGAAGGTCTGCAGGCGCGCCGCAACAAGGCTTCCGACGAAATCGCGCGGCTGAAAAAAGCCAAGCAGGACGCCAGCGCCCAGATTGCCGAGACCAAGGAACTGCGGGAAAAGATCCAGGCGCTGGAGGGCCAGGTCCAGGGCGAAGACGCGCGCCTGCGCGACCTGCTGGCCGGCATCCCCAACATGCCCCATGCAGGCGTGCCGGTGGGCAAGGTTTCCGAAGATAACGTGGAAGTACGGCGCTGGGGCAAACCGCCGCAATTTGAGTTCACGCCCAAGCCGCATTGGGAACTGGGCGAGCAGTTGGGCATTCTCGACCTGGAACGCGCCGCGAAGCTCACGGGTGCGCGCTTTGCCGTGTACTGGGACGTGGGCGCGCGCCTGGAGCGGGCGCTGGCCAACTTCATGCTGGACCTGCACACGCGCGAGCACGGCTACACCGAGGTGCTGCCGCCTTACCTGGTCAACTCCGAATCCATGTACGGCACCGGGCAGCTGCCCAAGTTCGCCCAGGATTCGTTCCGGGTGCCGCATGGAGAGGAAAAGGACTTGTGGCTCATACCGACGGCAGAGGTGCCGGTCACGAACCTGTATCGCGACGAGATACTGGAGGTGGCGCGCCTGCCGGTGTCGCTGACAGCGTATACACCGTGTTTCCGCAGCGAAGCGGGCTCCTACGGCAAAGACGTGCGCGGCATCATCCGCCAGCACCAGTTCCAGAAAGTGGAACTGGTGAAGTTCAGCCGCCCGGAAACTTCCTATGATGAACTGGAAAAGCTGACCAACAACGCGGAAACGGTGCTGCAGAAGCTGGGGCTGCACTATCGCGTGATGGCGCTGTGCACCGGCGACCTGGGGTTCAGCTCGGCTAAAACCTACGACCTGGAAGTGTGGCTGCCGGGGCAGCAGCTGTTCCGGGAGATTTCTTCCTGCTCGAATTTTGAGGCGTTCCAGGCGCGGCGGGCCAACATCCGTTACCGGCCGGAGGGCAAGAGCAAGACGGAATTCGTACACACGCTGAACGGCAGTGGGCTGGCCATCGGACGCACGTGGCTGGCGATTATTGAAAATTACCAGCAGGCGGACGGCAGTGTGGTCATTCCCGAGGCGCTGCGGCCGTATATGGGAGTGGAGCGCATCACGCCGCGAAAACTTTAACGCCCCGCCGGCTTTCGTGTGCCGCCCCTACGGGGCTCAGATTCATTTTGACGCCGAGTACCCAGGGCTGACGCCCTGGGCTAAAAGCTGTTTCGCCCTGCGGGCTGGGGCGTCGTCAAATATATGTCTGCAGCTTTTATAGGGTTGAGGCTTGTATAGGGTTGAGGCTTGTATAGGGTTGAGGCATTTATAGGGTTGGGGGTTTCGTAGGGTTGGGCTTTTTATAGGGTTGGGGTTTTTAGATGCTTGCGGCTTTCCCGGCAAATTCCAGTACTGCGCCGTGATCGGTGTGGAGGTCTTCGGCGGAACCGCCGGGGTGTTGCAGGCGCACCACGGCGCGGGCCAGGCTGTTGTTCAGGACGTCGAAGCTGCCGGAACAGTCGGTCTTCAAATAGGGCAGGCGGTGGATGGCGGGTCCGCGGCCGTCAATGGCTACTTCGAGTTGCAGGCCGTCTCTGCCAGAACAACGAAACAACCATTCAAGGGCGCCCGGGGTGCGCGGGTCGGGCGCCGTCTCCTGCAGATTGCGGAAAACGTGCTCCTGGCCTTCGTGCCAGAGCACGCACTTGCGGAACACCAGGCCCAGGGGCATCTCATAAACCAGGGCCTCCAGGGTGCTGGGGCCTGCGCCCGGGCGTTCAAAGAAGGCGTGCGTCCACTTCCAGAAGTTGCGGTGAC
>JBLMXE010000309.1:0-4714 GCA_050257615.1 Chlamydiota bacterium
TAGCGGCGGATCTGGGTGAGGAAACGAACCTCGTCGTCGGTGAGCTGGGGCAGCGGCTTGGAGCCGTTGTCGTGGTTGGAATCGCTGAAGAACTGCGAGAGCGGTACTTCCATGGCGGTGGCAATCTTGGCCAGCGTGTCGAGAGAAGGAATGGTGTGGCCGTTCTCCACCCGCGACAGATAGCAGCGCAGCAACCCGGTGCGCTTCTCGATATCGCCTTGCGACATTCCTTTATGTAACCGAAGATTGCGAATCGTCTCGCCGATGTTCATGGTGGGTGCAGCCTGAAAACTGTCTCGGGGGTGAGTGCATAGTAACCAGTGTAGTACCTTCTGGCAAGCACAATTTAGTTGTGTAGTCAGCAGCTGGTAGTTGGTAGCTGGGGCTACAGGATTGGTTTTGCACCCAGGACAGTGCGGTCTCGGGCGCGCGTTTCCTGAACGGCACTACGGCGGGAAAACGACCCCCTTACCTCTTGAGCGTGGCGGCAAGAAATTCCACGGTGCGCTGCCAGGCATCGGCGGCATCTTCCGGCCGGTAGCCGGTTTTATTGTTGGGATTTTCAAAGGCGTGGCCGGCGTCGGGATAAATGACCACGTCAATTTTCTTACCCATCTTCTGCAAATCCTGTTGAAATTTGTGCACGTCGGCGGGTGGAATGCCCTGATCCTTGGCCCCGAACAAACCCAGGATGGGAGCGTGAATCTGCTGCAAGCGGGCGGGGTCGGTGGCCAGATGTCCGTAGTTGATGACATCAGCCGCCAGCGTGGGTTCGGCGATGGCCAAATCGAGCGAGTAGCCTCCGCCCATGCACCAGCCGATGGAGCCAATCCTCTCGGGGTTGACCTGTTTCAGCGATTTCAGATATTGCACTGCCGCCAGCAAGTCGCGCTGAGCGCGATCTTCCGGAACCCCGCGCATGAGTTCATGGGCCACCTCCGGGCTGTCCGTGGCTTTGCCGCGATAGAGATCCACCGCCAGAGTGACGTAGCCCTGGTCGGAAAGTTTCGCGGCCTGCTCTTTCACCCAGGGCACCAGGCCCCACCATTCATGAATCACCACCAGCGCGGGGAAGGGGCCCTTGCCATGGGGCATGTAGAGCACGCCGTGAACGGTTTCGTCACCGCTCTTGTAGGCAATGGTCTTGCCCTTGGTGGCAAAGGCTGTGGTTGCGATAAGCAGCGTCAGCAGCAGGGCGAGAGTCTTCACGGGGAGCTCCTTACAGAGGCAAATTGTGTAATTGAGTAATCGGGTAATTGTGTAATTGAAAGCCCTGAGTAGGTAGCGTGGTCCTGCCAATTACACAATTACGCAATCACACAATGACTCCATCCAAAATCAGTTCCATGTACAGCGCGCCCTCGATCGGGTTCTCCCGGTAGGGCGCGATCTCGTGAAAGCCGTAGGCGCGGTACATGCGCACCGCATCCTGCATGAGGGGTTCGATCGTGTCCAGGCGCACGCGCCGGTAGCCGATGGCACGCGCCTCGGCCAGCACCGTATTGAGCAGCGCCTTGCCGATGCCCTGGCCGCGAAGCGCAGGCCGGACGTAAAGACGCTTCATTTCGCCGACCCCTGGCTCCAGGGGGTGCAGGGCCACGCAGCCGGCGAGATCTCCTCCCGATCGCGCCAGCAGCAGGCGTCCCTGCGGCGGGGCGTAGTCGCCGGGGAGGCCGGCCAGTTCCTGCTCGAGACTTTGAAAGCAGGGACCGGAGCCGAGTGAAGCCGCATACTCCTGAAACAGCGAACGCGACTGGGCCAGATGTTCAGGCGTGACCGCCTGCGCTATGGCTATGGCCGGGGAGGGAGATGTGCGCGTTACCCCATGAGGATGCCTCCATTCACGTTCAGCACGTGTCCGGTAATGTACGCGGCTTCGTCGGAGGCGAGGAAGTTCACCGCGTGCGCCACATCGGCATCGCTTCCCGCGCGTCCCAGGGGAATCATTTTCAGAATGTTCTCCTTCATTTCCGCGGGCAGGCCTGCCGTCATGGAGGTCTCGATGTAGCCGGGAGCGATGGCATTCACGGTGATGTTGCGCGAGGCGACCTCGCGCGCCACCGCCATGGTCAGGCCGATCAAGCCCGCCTTGGAAGCGGCATAATTGGCTTGCCCCACCTGGCCGATCTGGCCGAAGATGCTGGTGATGTTGATGATGCGTCCCCAGCGCTGCTTGAGCATGGAGCCGATCACGGCCTGGGTGCAGAGATAGGCGGCGGTGAGATTGGTGTTGAGCACGGCGTCCCAGTCGGCGCGTTTCAGGCGCATGATCAGTTGGTCGCGAGTGATACCCGCGTTATTGACCAGAATGTCAATTTTGCCGAACTTCTCCAGGGCGGCACGGACCGCGAACTTGATCTGCTCTTCACTGGCGACGTCCATGGGGAAGACCGCTGCCTGGCCGCCGGCGGTTGTGATTTCGGCCGCCACCTGCTCCAGCTTTTCCTGACTGCGCGCCGCCAGCGCGACGCTCGCTCCTGCCGCCGCCAGGCGCAATGCGCACGCTCGCCCGATTCCCTGTGAGGCGCCGGTCACCAGCGCCCCCCGGCCTTGCAACCCCATGCCAATAGCCTCCTCGAAGAAGGCGAGATTATAAATGACGAAGGGTTTCGAGTTTCAAGTTTCCAGTTTCGCGGGCGAGGGCGTCTGCGAAACATCAGCAGAGCGTTCAATTAGCCGCGGGCCCTGGATGAGCGCCGGCCAACGCCCGGGTTCCTGTTCCTTTGCCGCCGGTCCGATCGCGGATCAGAAAGCGCAGCAGCGGCGGAGCAAGGATGGTGGTGAAGCCGGTCATGAAGATGACAACGGCGTATGTGGATTGCGAAACCATGTTCGTTTGCAGCCCCACCAGGGCCACGATGAGTGCCACTTCGCCCCGGGGCATCATGCCGACGCCCACCCGCCAAGCCGTGAGCCGGCCCTCATGCAGCACGGGCAGCCCGCACCCCACCACCTTGGAAACGACCGCCAGCAGGGAAATGACGAAGGCGTCCAGCAGCACGTTTCCGGAGAACAGGTGAACATCGAGACGGGAACCTATGGTGAAGAAAAAGAAAGGGGCTAGAAACTCGTTGATGGCATGAATCCGCGGTTGCAGGTCCCATTCCGGGGAGTAGTCGGCCAGAACCAGGCCGGCGAAGAAGGCGCCGATGATGGCGGCCATGCCGATACGGGCCGAGGCCCAGGAGAGAAGCAGGCAAACCGCGAGGGAGAGGATCAGCGGCGCATTCTGCAGGGAAATGTGGCGCAGGCCGGGGCGCACGCGGCGCACGATGCGCGGGCCGATGAAAATCATGAACAGGGCGAAGCCGATGGCTTCGGCGAAGGTTAGGCCCAAGTGCCACCAGTGGATTCCGCCGCCGTTGGCAATGCCGCTCACCACGGCCAGCAGGATCATGCCCAGGATGTCATCGAATACCGCCGCCCCCATGATGATGCGGGCGAAGCGCGCGTTGAGCACATGCATGTCGGCCAGCACGCGCGCCGTGATGGCCACGCTGGTGGCCACCATGGCCGCGGCCACAAAGATGGCTTCGTGACTGGCCTCGCCACGCCAGTGCATGTAGAAGAAACCGAGGACGAAGGGAGCTACCACCCCGGCCACGGCCACGCCCAGCGCTTGTCGTCCCACGCGCAGCAGGTCCTGGGGTTTGGTTTCCAGGCCGGCGGTGAAGAGCACGAAGATGGCGCCAATTTCGGCGAAGGCGTAAACATTTTCGCTGGGCGCGATCAGATGGGCGGCGTGCGGGCCGAGGATGATGCCGGCCAGGATTTCTCCCAGCACGGCGGGCAGGGAAAGGCGTTCGAAGAGCTCACCAAAAATCTTCGCCCAGACAAAAATGGCGAACAGCTCCAGCAGCAGGGTGTCGGCGCCATGTGGCATATGAATGATGACCCGGGCGAAAATCTAATTCTCTAATGGCGAAAGGGACTGTGCCAGCAAAATCGCAAGCAGCTCCGAGATTTGGGAAGCTGCTTGCGGGTACAAGCACGGTCCCGCCGCTCTGGTGTATCGTGAACGGGGCAAACGACGGGCTGTGCGACAGGCATCTAATGCCCGCAGAAGCCTCTGAGCAAGCGGGCCAGAGTACTGATACGGCAGGAGGATTCCCCGACATGGCAACCGCACAAGTGCCGGCGCCGCCGGTGCGCTGGGCGCGCGCACCCTTCTACTTCAACTCGGCAGCGCACCTGCTGCGAATTGAGCGGCAGAAGGCCACCACCCTGGGTGAACTATTGGCCGCCTTGCGTTCCGTGCCCAGCGAATCCATCTTTCAGCACACCTTTCGCACCCTGCAGGAGCACCATTTCATCCGCGAGGGCTTTTCCAACGATTTTGCCCACTGGGCTTTTGCCGCCTGCAACGAGGTGGGATTAGCGGAACGCCTGGCCTCGGTGGACGTGCGCGAATTTACCTCCGTGGAAAGCCTGCGGGAGCGAATCGTGGAAATTGTGCAGGATTATCTGGGGCGCAACCCGCGCGCTGCCGACCGTATGGCCATGGAGCCGTTTTATTTTTCCGCTTCCGACGCGGTCGTAGTGCCAACCCCGTTTGTGGCCCGCAACCTGGCGGAATTTCGCGACTGCCTGAATCAGGTCAGCATTCACTGCGTTCACTATCACTTCATCGAAGCGCGCTTGCGCCTGAAGCTCAACTCCAACGACTTTTCCGTGTGGCTGGACTCGGAACTGGACCTGGGGCGCATAGCCGACC
>JBLMXE010000310.1:0-4839 GCA_050257615.1 Chlamydiota bacterium
GCCCCCCGCCTGCGAATTTAGTGCTTGCAAGAGGGTACCTTCCGAGTTAGCCTCGGCACCTTAGAAACATTCCGCATTACCGATAAGAGAATAGAATTCAAGCTCTTGCGGGATCGGCTCGGCTTCCTCTGAAACCTTTCCCCCCAGAGAGACATCTAAACTTGAGCGAGTTACACTCAAGGAGAAATATGAGCCAGCAGACGCCACTCGAGCGCACTCCTAAGAGTAAGGAAACAAACGAACAAAGGGCTCTTCCGGTGCTCCTGGTTCGGGACACCGTACTGTTCCCCCATGCGGTTTTGCCCCTTACTGTCGGGCGCGAAAGCTCGGTGCAGTTAATCAATTCACTTGGCGAAGACAAGACCATTGTTGTAGTCGCGCAAAGAGAAGCGCGCGTCGACGCCCCACAACCGAGCGATCTCTACACGGTCGGAACCTCGGCAGTCGTGCACAAGGTCGTCAAGATGCCGAACCAGAGCCTCTTCGTGTTTGCGGAAGGCCTGGAGAGGGTTCGCCTTGGCGAGTTTACGCAACTTACTCCATTCATGATTGCGCACCACCAGATACTGCCGGAAGGAACGGCGCCGGCGGTCACCTCAGAGATCGAGGCGCTTCAGCGCAACGTTCTGACACTGTTCCAGCAGATCGTGGCGGGATCGCCCACGCTATCGGACGAACTTTCCACCGTGGCGATGAATATTGACGAACCCGGGCGGCTCGTGGATTTCATCGCGTCATCATTGCCCTCGCTGTCGACTCCTGACAAGCAGGACACCCTGGAAACTCTCGATGTGCACGTGCGGCTGGAGAAGATCAACCAGCATCTGGCCAAGGAACTGGAAGTCCAGCAACTGCGCAACAAGATTCAGAGCGAGGTGCAGGACCGCGTCCAGCAAACGCAGCGCGAGTACTACCTGCGCGAGCAGATGAAGGCCATCCAGAAGGAGTTGGGCGAGCAGGACGAAAACGCGCGCGACTCAGAAGAGCTGCGGCAGAAGATTGAAGCCGCGGGCATGCCCGACGAGGTCAAGAAAGAGGCCCTGAAGGAACTGGGGCGGCTTTCGCGCATGTCGCCCATGGCGGCCGACTACTCAGTCACCCGCAACTACATCGAGTGGCTGGCGGTGCTGCCCTGGAACAAGTCGTCCGGGGTGGAGGTGGACATCGTCAAGGCCAAAGAAATCCTGGACGCGGATCACTACGACCTGACCAAGGTGAAAGACCGAATTCTGGATTACCTTTCGGTGCGGCGGCTGAAGCCCACGATGAAGGGGCCGATCCTGTGCTTTGTGGGACCTCCGGGCGTGGGGAAAACCTCGCTGGGCAAGTCCATCGCGCGCTCGCTGGGGCGTAAGTTCGTGCGCCTGTCGCTGGGCGGAGTGCACGACGAGGCAGAAATCCGCGGCCACCGCCGTACCTACATTGGTGCGTTGCCGGGGCAGATCATCCAGGGCATCCGCCGGGCGGAAACCAACGACCCGGTGTTCATGCTGGACGAGATTGACAAGGTGGGGCGCGACTTCCGCGGCGACCCGGGCTCAGCCCTGCTGGAGGCGCTCGATCCGGAGCAGAACTTCAGCTTCCGCGACAACTACCTGGACGTGCCCTTCGACTTGTCGAAGGTGCTGTTCATTACCACAGCTAACATTCTCGATCCGGTGGCGGAGCCGCTGCGCGACCGCATGGAGATTATCGAGCTGCAGGGTTACACCGAGGAAGAAAAGCTGCACATTGCTTTTCAGTACCTCATTCCGCGGCAGATTGACGAAAACGGAATCACCAAGGACAACATCGAGTTCACGGAAGATTCCATCAGCTTCATCGTGCGCCACTATACGCGCGAGGCCGGCGTTCGCAACCTGGAGCGCAGCATCGGCACCATCTGCCGCAAGCAGGCGCGCCGCCTGGCGGAAGGCAAAAGCGAAAAGCTGCAGGTAACCCGCCAAGTGATTGAGGAGTTCCTGGGCGGCATCAAGATCCGCGTGGACACCGAAATCGCGGAACGCACCAAGCGCGCAGGCGTGGCCGTGGGTCTGGCCTGGACGCCTTCCGGCGGCGACATCCTGTTCGTCGAAGCCAGCAAGATGAAGGGCAAGGGCGAATTCAAGATCACCGGCCAAATTCAGGACGTAATGCGCGAATCCATGCAGGCAGGGCTGAGCTGGGTGCGCTCAAACGCCCGCGAGCTGGGAATTGGGGAGGAGTTCTTCAGCAGCCACGACCTGCACATTCACGTGCCCGCGGGCGCCATCCCCAAGGACGGCCCTTCGGCGGGCGTGACCATTGTGACCGCGCTGGTCTCGCTGCTCAGCGACCGGCGGGTGCGGCCCTACACCGCTATGACTGGCGAGATCACGCTCAGCGGCAATGTGTTGCCGGTGGGCGGAATCAAGGAGAAGGTGCTGGCGGCCAAGCGTGCGGGGGTGCACGACATTATCCTCCCGGCAGAAAACAAGACCAACGTCAGCGAGGACCTGACTGCCGAGCAACAGGAGAACCTCAACATCCACTATGTGAAGACGATTGAAGAGGTGCTGAGCCTGGCGCTGCCTTCTACGCCGCACGAAGAGCGCCAGGATGAAGCGGAGCGGGAAAAGGTGCTGGTGAATTCGCCGGCGTAAACCCAGTTGTCAGTTGCCAGTTGTCAGTTGCCAGTCTCGCGAGAGTGGGGCTGGCAATTTTGTTTTAACGCAGAGGGCGCGGAGGGTTTAAGGCAGAGCACGCGGGGGACCGAAAATCACCCCTCTTCGACCAACTAGTGGTGCCAAGCATGAGCGGATGAGCGAAGGGTTTTCGCGGGCGAGGGCACCCGCGCCTCAAGTTCTCAGCCATTGGCCAAAACCCAATCGCAGCTATTCTTCTCAGGTAAACTAGCGCTGGTGGCCTAAGCGAGGCGAATGGCCGAGAGCCTAAGGCCGAGAGCCGACGACCAACGACGAACCACCCATGCGCGTACAAGTCCTTTTCTTCGGCCAACTGAAGGAAGTTGCGGGGCGGGAGCGGGACACGCTCGACCTGCCGGAAGGGGCACGAGTTTCCGACCTGCTGCAGCGTTATGCCGAGGTTTCGCCGGCGCTTCAGCCCTACTATGACGTGATGGCGGTGGCCGTGAATCAGGAGTACAGCGAAGCCGGAGCGGCGCTGCACGATGGCGACGAGGTAGCGCTGATTCCGCCGGTGAGCGGGGGGAGCGACAACGCGGGCAGGGGCGCCTGCGCCACAAGGGCGAGAATCACGTGGGAGAAGATTAATTCCCAGACCGTGATTGAGGGCATCAAGCGGCCGGAAGATGGCGCGGTGGCGGTATTTGAGGGCATCGTGCGCAACCACAGCCGCAACCGGCGCACCCTATACCTGGACTACGAAGCCTACGAGCTCATGGCGCTGAAGAAACTGGAGGAGCTGGCTAAGCAGGCGCCGGAGCGGTTCGCGGTGCGCGATGTGGCCATTGTGCACCGACTGGGGCGGCTGGAGATCGGGGAAACCAGTGTTCTGATTGTGGTGGCTTCGGCGCACCGGGCGGCCGCCTTCGACGCCTGCCGCTGGACAATTGATACTCTGAAGAAGACCGTTCCTATTTGGAAAAAAGAGTATTTTGAAGACGGAGCGGTGTGGGCGGATGGCGAGCCGTTTCCCGAGGAGATTGCCAGGGCGGAAGATATTTTGCCGGCAGCGGGGAAGAAGCCTGCATCTAAATGAAACGTATCCCGTTGCACTCTATTTGTGTCATGCCCGGCGCTGTCGGCCGTCGGCCCTCGGCTTTCGGCCACCAGGGTCGCAATGCACGCCCTAAGGCAATCGTCCTGAACGGTCCCAAGCGAGTGCTTCTTACAATCCTTCTGCTCTTATGGCTGGCGCCGTGGTGCGTGGCCCAACAGAGCACGAGTCCGGCTCCAAATCTCTTGAAGCAGTTGCCGGAAGCGAAGGCGGCGCAGCAAAAGACGCCGGACGACGATCAATCCGCTGCCACCTTCCGGGTGAACGTCAAGCTGGTGAATGTTTTTGCCACGGTGGTGGACCAGAACGGGGCCCCGGTGGGCGGGCTGACGAAACAGGACTTCGCTGTTTTTGAGGACGGCAAGCCGCAGAAGATTGCGGTCTTCAACCGCGAATCGGGGCTGCCGCTTTCGATTGTGCTGGAGGTAGACACCAGCCTGAGCACGTATAAGGACCTGCACCTGGAACTGGTGTCGGCGCGGCGCTTCGCGCGCACCATCCTGCGGCCGGTGGACGCGCTGGCGCTGTTTCAATTCAGCGAAATTGTGGACGAGCTGACGCCCTTTACCTCGGACCTGAAGCGCATTGATAACGGCATCAGCCGCATACACCCGGGCGCGGCCACCGCCATGTACGACGCCCTCTACCTGGGAGCGCGGGCGCTGAGCCGGCGGCAGGGCCGCAAAGTGCTGGTGGTGATCACCGACGGCGGGGACACGGTCAGCACCACGGACTATCAGCAGGCGCTGCGGGCGGCGCAGGAGGCGGAAGCCATTGTTTACAGCATTATCGTGGTGCCGATCGAGGCCGACGCCGGGCGCGACATTGGGGGAGAGCACGCGCTGATTCAGCTTTCGCGCGATACCGGCGGGAAGTATTTTTATGCTTCGGGGATCAACCAGTTGGACGAAGCCTTCCGCAAGATCAGCGACGAGCTGCGCACGCAGTATCTGCTGGCCTATTATCCTTCCGAGCGGCTCTCCGACTCTGATTTCCGGCGCATCAAAATCCTGGTGAACAAGCCTGCGGGCAAAGACTGGACAGTGCGGGCAAGGACCGGGTATTACACCAGCAAAGCCGAGTAGCAGTTCTCGGTTCTCAGTTCTCAGTTCTCAGAGTTCG
>JBLMXE010000311.1:0-6762 GCA_050257615.1 Chlamydiota bacterium
TGGGCAATCCGCATGACGCCTTCACCAACACGGCGCTGGGCGGCTTCGTGCAGGACAGCTGGCGCATGAAGCCTAATCTGACCCTGAATTACGGCGTGCGTTATGACGTGGAACTGACGCCAACGTTCGGCGCCATCAATTCTTTCTCGCAGGCGGCGCAGAACAGCCTGGGAATTACCCAGGGCATCCCGCGCGACTGGGACAACGTAGCGCCGCGCATCGGACTGGCCTGGGATCCGGGCAACGACGGCAAGACGGTGATCCGGGCGTCGTATGGCATTTTCTTCGACCACCCGCTGCTGGCGCTGGCCTTTGACTCCGATGTGGCTGATGGAGCGCAGGCGCCGCAGGTGGTGCTGTTTGGCGGCGCTCCCTGCGCGGCCGGCAGCACGCCCAGCGCGCTGAACCTGAATGCCGCCAATACCTTTCAGGGCACGCTGGGAGCCTCCAACTGCACGCCGGCGGGGCTGGCGCAGGCGCTCGATTATCTGCCCGGGCAGCAGCGCTTCAATCCTGCGCCCAACGCTCCTTCCGCCTTTGTGGGGCAGCAATACCTGGCGGCGGGCATTCCCCTGGTTATGCAGCCCTTTGGATTTCCGACCGCGTCGAACTTCCAGTACCCATATTCGGAACAGGCCAACCTGACCCTGGAGCGCGACCTGGGGCACAATTTCGCGCTCAGCCTGCAATACAACTTCAACGCCGGCAAGCGGCTGAACCGGCCCATCAACGCCAACGCGGTGCGCTCCGACCTGCTGGTGCACAACTATGACGTGGCGGCGGCCGCCGGGGATCCGGGCGCGCTCAGCGGCGGCACCAGCGGCCCGCTGTTTGTGGGCTCCATTGGCGCACCTTGCGGGGTGAACATGAACCCCGGCCCGTATCAGGGACAGCCTTATGTGAGTTCCGCGCTGGTCAGCTTTTTCCGGCCCTCGGGGCTGAACCCATCGCTGGCGCAGGCGGCGATTGCGGGCGGTGCCGGAGGGTGCGTGGCTCTGGCCCAGCAGATCATGGCAGCGGAAGGCTTGAACGCCAACTGCGACCCTGCCTCGCTGGCGGGATGCAATCCCTTTAGCGATATGCCGGCCAACTACTCTAACGGCAGCTCCGTGTACCACGGGTTTACCGCCAGCCTGCGGAAGCGCTTCAGCCAGCATTACGAGCTGCTGGCTTCTTACACCTATTCGCACGCCATAGACGACTCGACGGACCTGGAATCACCACTGTCGCCGCAAAATAATTACGATCCCAACGCCGACCGCTCCACCTCGCTGTTCGACCAAAGGCACCGCTTTGTGTTCAGCGGCGTGTACCAGACGGGCAAGCTCTCCGGCAGCGGCTTCTGGAGCAAATTCGGCAGCGACTGGACCTTTGCTCCCATTATTGAGGCGGGGGCGGGGCGGCCGTTCAACATCATCACCGGTTCGGACCGCAACTTTGATTTCGGAACCACCACCGACCGTCCGCTGGCGGTGGGAGCAGGAACGCCGCCCAACCTGTGCGGCGACCAGGCGGTGGCCTCGAGTTATTCGCCCACGGGGTGGCTGCAGCCGGCCTGCTTCCTGAACGGCACGCTGGTCGGGAACCTGGCGCGCAACGCCGGGGTTCGGCCGACCACCTTGTTCGCGGACATGCGAGTAGCCCGACACATAGCGTTGGGCGAGCGCGCCGGCCTGGATGCCATGGTGGATGCGTTCAACTTCATCAACAAATTCAACGTGGCTGACGTCAACCCGCTGTGGAGCAATGCGGGGCAGCCCACGGCGGCATTCGATCCCCGGCAGATTCAACTGGCGCTGAGGCTGTCCTGGTAAGAACCGGTAGACGGTAGTCAGGAGTCAGGAGTCAGCGGAATGGTAGTTGGTAGCTAGTAGCTGGTAGTTGGTCCTGGTGGGCCTTGGGCCGGGTGAGCATCTCCAGCCACGCGGGGCGAATGGCCCCAGTCCACGGAAAACGGTGCTCGCATATTGATTTGAGTCCGGCAGCCTTTCGCCCGACTCCCGACTGGCTCACTCTTTTCCTCAATCGAAACGGGGTGCCCCACCCTATGCGGTTTGTGCAAAGGGTGGGATGCAAAATTGTCGGTTCCCTGAAGTTGAGGTCGGAAGCGGTTTACGGCGGGCCCTGCTTGTCTTTCCCACCCTTGGCAAACCCCGCCAAGGGTGGGGCGCCCCATTTCATTTCTGGGATATAGTGGTGCGGTTGCAGCGGCGAGGGTGGGCCACCCTCTATAACCGTGTCGGTGGGCGTACAGTGGATGTCCACGCCGCCCCCTGGTGTCGGACGCGCGGCCGATAACGCGACGACGATAGGGAACGTCAGCAGCTTCAGTTCATCAGGAGTTTTCAGTACGTACCGGTCGCAATGACTGCCTCGCTTGTTTCCCGCCCATGTATGTGGTGGATCAGTTTCCAACGACGTCCCAGGATTTCCAGCGCGTTCGGAACATCTTTTGCGAGTATCGGGGCATGGGCGCTGTCCGGGTCATCGGGATCGGGCTGAATTTCAAGTCTCCAGTTCTTCCCGAACTTCGTCGTGAAAATCTTATACGAAATGTTGTCGACTAACATCTTTCCATCAATCGTATGCCCCTCGACGTAATGCACTCGTTCTCCTTTTGCGAAATGAGTCTGGTAATTCCTTACGATGACCGCAACTTGGGGAGCTATAGCCGCAATCTGTTCTTGAAAGCCGGGGTCAGCGATCCATGGGGATGAGGCGAGCAAGGCTTCTCTTCCCGAAAGCGGCTCTTTCAGACCAATTAGGTTTTTTATCTCGCTGCTAAACGCGACATCGGTAATCCACGGAGAATCGACAATTCTTGCTACTGGCGATGTTATTCCGGGACAGCTCTCTCTGTGGCATTGACCGCCGTAGGGATCGTAGCAGACCCCACCCGTCCCAGGAATGTAATTGCAGCACCCGCAGTAAAAGCACTCTGCATATGTGGTGCAATTGCTGTCGATGTCGCAGCCCCAGCCGGTAGAGTATGTTGCACACAAAGGGCAGGAGTAGCATTTGTTGTAGCTATGTGGCGGTATTAATACCCTGCAAAAGGCGCATGCGCCCTGTCCCTGCAGGGGAGGCGAGAAACAACACACGACGATCAGAACCGCCACGGAACTGATGTATGCTTTCCTCAGCATGAGAACCTCCAGTGAGGATGGATTCCGGTGGGTTGCAAGCGATTGTAAGTCGCACGCGGTAAACAGTCAATGGTGAGGACGCGATCATTCCCATGTTCCGAACATGGGAGGGAAAGTGAGTGGGTAACGGCAACGGTTCAGCATAGATCGCGCGCTTCATCTGGCGTCAATGTGATCCCGGCCCGGCGTCGCCATCGTTTCATAGGCAGAGCGCGTCGGGCGGGTGGCCTCCCTTTTTCCTCAATCGAAACGGGCGCCCCACGCGGTTTGCGCAAAGGGGTGAATGCGGAATTGCCTGCTCCCTGAAGTTGAAGTCGGAAGGCGTTTTGCGCGGGCCATGCTTGTCTTTCCCGCCCTTGGCAAAACCCCGCCAAGGAAACCCGGGGACAGGAACGTGTGAAGAAATACGGTTTTCGATTGCAAATGGCTCCACAGTTTGGTTCTCTCGCGACTGGAGTCGAGGTGTGAACCCAAAACGCCAGAGTCGGCGCAGGGGGTGTGGGGGCAGTTTCTGTGCGGTTGCTGGCACGATGTAATTGGGACAGAGCTTTGGGCGCGGACGCGAGTCGAAAGTGTTGCTAGGCGAGCACGGGTGGGGTGGTAAGTTTGCGCCGCAGGCTGAAGCAGCGTGCCAGATTGTAGCTGAGGCACGCCTAATCCACTCTATTTTACGTTACACCCGGAGTCGGCGGCTCTGATCCTGCAAATCGACGCCTGCATATCGAAATCGCTGCCCAGACTACGATCCCGCTTGTCTATCGCAGATCTCAGATGGGGCCTGTCTGTTTGCATACGCGATAAGAATCAGCGATTCAGAGTTTATCTGCTCGATTTGCTGTGACTTTAGGATAGCCGTAAGGCGGCAGAATTCGCGGAAGACGGATGCAGAATGGCGGCAGTTCGTTGAACGAGAATTCGCCGACCACGTTAAACGAAGGCACGTGACTGTAGCGGAGGCTCGCAAAACCTAGATGGGTCCTCCATAACGGCGGGCGAGGTAAGTGTTCTCTCTGACAGCTGAATTACGGCAGAGATTTGCCTCGACCCTCCGCTGCGCTCCGACCGCTGGCAGGGCGCTGCGCGGCCTTGACTGCGGGTCTCGCCGGCCCAAAGTCCCTGCTATCCCAAGCAAGGGGACAAACCAAAGAACCGCACGGAACGGAGTTTACACAGAATCGCGGACAGTGCCAGGGTAGCCTTTTGCCGATTGCCGCCGAGAGAACAAGGACTATTGGAAGGTAACGAGGGTACCTTTGTTCAATTGACCCGTCTAAAAAAGGCGTAGTACGATTTTGCAGGTTCCCGGCGCACCCGCGGGCCGAATACAGGTAAGTGCTAGAGGCGCATGAGGATTCGACAGCTCTATTGGGTTACGCCGCTGCTCGCCGCCCTGGCACTGGGAACCTCATCCTGCCAAACGGCGGTGAAAAAAACCGCGATGGCAGTCGCCCCGCCGGTGAGTTCAGCGCCGCCCCTGCAGCCCAAGCCCACAGCCGTTCCCGCTCCTGATCCCAAGCCGCAGGAAGCGCCTCCGCCCGCCCCCAAGCCCGATCCGATTGACGCGCTGGTGGCGCAGGCCGAGCAGCAATACCAGGCCGGGCAAGCCAACTATTCGGCCGGCCATCTGGAGGCGGCGAAGGCCAATTTTGACCGCGCTTTTGACATCCTGACGCAGGCCCCGGGCGGGGCTGGCTCCGACGAGCGGCTGCAAAAGGAATTCGACAAGATCGTGGACGGGGTGAACAGCCTGGAACTGGTGGCTCTGCAGCAGGGCGACGGCTTCACCGAGCAGAAGTCTGAGCCGGCGCCGATTGATGAAACCAACCAGATTACCTTCCCCGTAGACCCCAACCTGAAGGCCAAGGCGACAGAAGAGGTGCGCCAGACCCACTCCGACCTGCCGCTGACCATGAATGACACGGTGGCCAGCTACATCAGCTATTTTTCCACCCGGGGCCGGGGGGTGCTGGAAAGGGCTCTGACCCGAGCCGGGCTGTACAGCGACATGATCCGGCGGATTATGAAGGAAGAAGGCGTGCCCCAGGATCTGATTTACCTGGCGGAGGCGGAATCGGGTTTTCATCCGCTGGCTCTTTCGCGGGCGGGGGCGCGCGGTATGTGGCAGTTCATGTCGAGCCGAGGGGCGGGATACGGACTGGAGCGCAACTGGTGGGTGGATGAACGCCAGGACCCGGAAAAATCCACGCGCGCGGCGGCCCGCCATCTGAAGGATTTGTACAAGGAATTTGGGGACTGGTACCTCGCCATGGCGGCCTACAATTCCGGGCCGCTGACGGTGCAGCAGGCGGTGCAGCGCACCGGCTACGCTGATTTCTGGGAGCTGTACCGGCGCAACGTGCTGCCGGCGGAAACGCGCAACTACGTTCCCATCATCCTGGCGGTGGCCATCATGGCGAAGAACCCGGCGCAGTATGGCCTGGATCAGATTGTGCCTGACAAGCCCCTACCGACAGACACCATCACCATTGACTACCCCGTAGATCTGCGGCTGGTGGCGGAGTGCGTGGACAGTTCGGTAGCCACGCTGCAGGAGCTGAATCCCAGCCTGCTGCGCATGACTACGCCGCGGGAAGGTGCATTCGATTTGCACCTGCCGGCGGGCACGACGGAGAAATACCAGACGGCCATTGCCGCCATTCCCCGCGACAAGCGGGTGTGGTGGCGTTACCACACTGCGGCGGAGGGCGAAACCCTGGCCAGCGTGGCGCGCCAGTATCACACCACGCCGAGAGCCATCGCGGAGGCCAACAACCTGGACAGCAAAGACCTGCAGGCGGGCGCAAAGCTGATTATTCCGGTTGCTGCCGGCCGTTACGTGGAAACCATCGCCTACTCGCGCCGCCTCACCCGTTACCGCGTGCGCCGGGGCGACACGCTGACCTCGGTGGCGGAGGATTTTGGTGTTCCCGTGAGCCAGCTGCGACGCTGGAACCCGCGTGCGGCGCGGGGCAAACTGCGGGCTGGGACGGTGCTTTACCTGCACCGCCCGCTGGCCCCAGGCGAACGGCAGGTAGCGTCGCGGAGCAACTCTACTAAGTACAAGCACAGCAGTAAGTTACCGGCTTCCAAGGGCGCTTCCGGAAGCAAGAAGATCGTGCATCATAAAGTGCGCCCAGGAGAAACCCTCTACAGCATTGCCAACCGCTACAACACCACGGTGGCGGCGTTACGGCGCACCAACGGTAAAGTGGCGGCCAACCTGCGGGCCGGCGATGTATTGGTGATCCAGCAAAGTCAGTGAGCAGAAGTTTCCACTTGCTCGCAAGGACGCAACTTCCCTACAAGGTGTAATATGCGGAGCAGGCGGCGCATCACGGTGCGTTGCGAAAATGCTGTGCTATAATCGCGCGCCGCTTGTGAAAGTGCGGCGGCGAGGCGGTCCTGCAGTCCTGTTTAATTTCTTAATGGGAACGAGTTGCCGTGCCACGGCGGCAACCCTTGAAGCGGAGATCAGGAGGAGCCATGCGATTGGACGATGAAACGCTCTACGGGCGGGATGACGATATGGATGAATTCGGCGATACCGGATCCTACGGCGAGTCGCTGGAAGAAGATTACGAGGAAGAAGAAGAGGAAGAAGAAGAGCCGGTGAGCA
>JBLMXE010000312.1:0-12969 GCA_050257615.1 Chlamydiota bacterium
GCTACGCCAGCAGTCCTCGCCGCCAGAAATCTGGCGCGCTCAGACACTTAAACCTGCCCCCGCTTCGGGAACAAAAACAAAAGGTTAGCATACGGGGAAGGCCCTGTGCAAACTGCCCCCCCTTACTGCCTCAAGGCAGTGCTATGATTTGCAATTCTCACTCGATTTTACCCAAATACCCCCGCTTACGCCAGTGCCGGGCTCAGCAACCCGAGCGAAGGGGGGCAAAGGCAGGCTATGCGACGACGAACTCGCCTTACGATTCTGAGTGTCGTTCTGTTTGTCGCCGCCCTGGTGGTGCTGGTGGCCCTGCGCAAGCAGGCGCCCCCCGAACCCGCTCGCCTGTTACCCGGCGCCGACGCCTTCGCCTATGTAGACCTGAAATGGGTGCGCCGCCTCGACCGCCTGGGACAGGTGCCCTCCGTCCCACACGATCCCGAGTACGACGAGTTCATCCGCGAAACCGGCTTCCAGTTTGAGCGCGACCTGGACGAAGCCGCCTTCGCCATACACTATGCGGGCACGCCGGCGGCGCCGGGCAACGAGATGCGTTTTACCGAGGTGTTCACCGGGCGTTGGAACTCCAGCCGGGTAGCCGCCTACCTTGGCAAACTGGCGCGTTCGGTGGACAACTATCGCGGGGTGCAGATTTTTGACATCCCGCTCGAGGGCCGCACGGTGCGCGTGGCCATGCTGGCGGTGGGCACAGTGGCCATTTCCAACTCCGACGATCCGCAGATCATCCGCGGCATCATTGACCGCTCGCGCAAGCTGGCCTCGCCTTTTGGCGGCCCGGCCTTGTTGCGCCGAAACTACAAGCACGTACCCCTGGGCAGCCTGGCTTGGGCCATCGTGAGCAATCCCGCGCGGCTGCAGGGCGGACAGCTTACCGATATGGTGCTGCCGGTGGACTATCGCCAGTTGCTGAGCGACTCGGTGCTGGTGGCGTCAGCGCGATTCCTGCGCGCCATTCACATTCGGGCCGATGCGTTCTGCCCGCAGGAAGCGCGCGCCTCGCAGCTGGCAGAAAAGCTGGGCGCGCTGCTGGCCATTTTTCACGGTCTGCAGCCCACAATCGCCTCCGCCGGTCCCGGCGATAAGGATGTGAAGACCTTCTTTGACAGCCTGAAAGTGGAACAGGACAAGAGCCAGGTGACGCTCACCGCAACCGTGCCGCTGGATTTCATCAAAAAAGTATTTGCCGAACCGCCGCCGGAAGTGATTGCGCCGCAGCCGGAACCCAAGCCTCAGCCTGCCGCCCCCGCTAAGAGACACCGGCGTCGCACCCACTAAGCCAAAACCGCGAAGGACGCGGAGACGCCGAGGTTGTTTAAATCAAAATCCATTTTTCGAAATTCACAGGTGTCTCAAGGCTGGATGGCAGTGGGTAACCTCAGCGTCCTTTACGTCCTCTGCGGTTTTCATCGGAGGAGGCATTGGTGAGACGCGGTACGGCGGAAATAGGGGGGCTGAGAACTGAGAACCGGGAACTGATTCTACGAACCGTGCTCGATGCCGAAATCGCGGGCCACGGTCACGCGCAGATACTTGTAGGGGTTCACTGGCACATCGTTGATGCGAACTTCATAGTGCAGGTGGGGGCCGGTACTGCGGCCGCTGTCGCCGATATAGCCAATGACGTCGCCGCGGTGAACGCGCTGGCCGGCCACCACGGCAAAGCTGGAAAGGTGGCCATAAAGGGTGCTGAGCCCGTATCCGTGCTCGAGGATAATGGCGCGTCCATAGCCGTTCATGAAGTCGGCAAATGCAACTTCGCCATCAGCGGGAGCGATTACCGGCTCGCCATATTCGCAGGAAATATCAACTCCACGGTGGAAGGCGCCTTCCCCATTGAAAGGATCAATACGCTCCCCGAAAGAACTGGTAATGCGGCCCATGACCGGCCACAAAGCAGGCGCGGCGGAAGCACGAATCCAATCGTTCATGCTGACCGGATGACTGATATTCATGCCGATGGCAATCATGGTCGCGCCGCTCAGCGCGGAGGTGCGCAAGGCGTGAAGCTGGTCGAGCGAAACGCCAACCTGTTCTTCTTCAAAACTTCCCGCAGCATTGCGGGTCAGGATGGGATCCGGCTTGAGCCCGTAGAGGGCGGAAACCTCGCTGGCCAGCGAGCCCAGCGATGCCACCTGCAGGTCCTTTTCGTGCTCCGACTGTTCGAGCTTGGAGTAGCGCGCTTTAAGCGCTTCGGTCTCATCACGCAGCTGGTTGAAGCGCGAAACCTTGGACAGCATACGGGCGTAGGAACCGACGATACCGGTAACGCTCAGCAGCCCGATGGCCGCTCCCAACACCAGGACGTAGAGGTAATAGACGGGGATCTGAAGCTTATGAAGCTGCCCCTCGGCGTCGCGGGCAACAAAAAGTATGTAGAAACGCCTCCGCAATAGTTCTCCTAGGTGCGTTTAAGTGTCTACAGCACCGGATTGCGACTGCTAAAACGGGCCGCCGTTGGTTTTCAACCCCTTCGGATCCTGGCGCGTTTCCTCTTCAAAGGGGGAGAGGATTGACGGATACGGCTGAACCGGCTAAGGCCCGTCGGTTTGTACGGCGTGCGAAAGTCCTTTAAAACTATGCACTTCCGCATTTCAACCGCGTCCAAGGGGGAACAGCTGAGCCACCGTAACAAAGTAGGTTCTGCCCTGTCAACGAGGTAAACCCCTTAGTTCGATTACCCCGGTGACGTTTTTGGCCGCGCCTAAGTGCTTGTACCTCTGAGCCATCGGCTAGTTACCTTCTGGCGGCTTGCTATAGTTATGGGGCGTGCCTTTGCCCGAGAAAGCACTTATCGCGCGCATTGCCCGCCGGGCGCAAGCTTACGGCCATATCTCTCGGTTCAGGCGAAGTGACACTATTCAGACGGTCGGCGTTCACTCGAGGGTTGCCGGCCTGCTTCATGGAATTGGCGATGATTGCGCTGTACTGCGGTTGCCGGCTGGGCACGAAGCCCTGCTTACCACTGATTTCAGCCTGGAAGGAGCGCATTTCCGGCGCGAATGGCACCCCGCAGAATCGGTGGGGCACCGCTGTCTGGCGCGTGGTCTCAGCGACATAGCCGCCATGGGCGGTAAACCCGTGGCCGCGTTTCTCTCCCTGGCTTTACCAGAAGGTCTGCCGCAAAAATGGGTCGACGGGTTCATGCGTGGGTTTCTGGCTTTGGCCGGCAAATTCGGTGTCCCGCTGGCGGGGGGTGATATCGCCCAGTCTCCAGCCGGGGTTCTAGCCGATATCGTCATGTTGGGTTCGGTCCCAAAGAGCAGCGCGGTGCTGCGCTCAGGGGCCCAGCCGGGTGATTCGCTGTATGTAACCGGCGAATTGGGAGGCTCGGCAGCGCTGCTTTCACGTTTGCTGGCGGGCTCACTCAAAAGGCCCGATCCCCGCCGCTATCCCGCGCATTTTTTCCCTACGCCGCGCATCGCAGCCGGGCGCGCCTTGCGGGAAGGCAGGCTGGCAGCTGCCATGATTGACATCAGCGACGGCCTTTCCACCGACCTGGGGCATATATGCGATGAAAGTGGCGTGGGAGCGCGCATTTATGCGGAAAAAGTGCCGGTCGCCCGGGAAGCGGCCAACCTGTCCTTTGCCCTGCATGGCGGCGAAGACTACGAACTGCTGTTTGCTTCCCGCCGAAAAATTCCGGCCAAGATTGGGGGCGTGCGCGTGACCCGAATTGGCGAAGTCACCAGCGGGCGCAAGATTGTGCTGGTCGAGGGCAGCAAGGAACGGGATCTGCCGGCGAAGGGCTGGGAGCATTTTGGAGGCGAGCCCGGGTAACGCAAGCGTCGGTGTACCCCCGGGATGTTGCCGGGGGAGCGGGTTTCGCATAAAAGAACGGCTGGAGGAGAACTACCGGATGAGGCGAGTCTTCTACCTCGCAGTGCTGGCCTTGGCGGGAATCGCCTTTTACCAATACCAGCCCGGGCTCGACCGCGCGCCTCTGAGGGATACGGCAGCGGGAGCGGAACTGGGCGACCACTTTTCACCCGCCGAGGATCTGGAGCGCCTCGATCTGGAGGAGATTGGCCAGGCAAGGCACACGCTGGACATCGCCATGTACGCTTTCACCGACCGCGACCTGGCGCAGGCGGTGGTAGAGGCCGCGCACCGGGGAGTGCGGGTGCGCATTTACCGCGACCGGGCGCAGTTCGAGGAGGAGCAGCGCAATGCCGACCTACACCACGAGCGTTCACTCAGCGACACGTTCCACCACCAGCGCAATATCCAGGTACGAATAAAAGACTCCAACGAACGCAATCTGATGCACCTGAAGGCCTACCTGGTGGATGGCAAGCTGCTGCGCGACGGCAGCGCCAACTGGTCGCCCTCCGGGCTGAAACGTCAGGACAACAACTCCCACTTCACCACGGATCCCGCCCAAGTGCATGCTTTCGAGCAGGCGTTTGAGGAGATGTGGGCGCGGGCGAATAACCAGGAAGCGCAATAGCGAAGTCGTGCTCCTCACCAGCCGCTCACAGCGGTCTGGCGATACAGGCCGATGAGGAGTAAACAAACCTAGGGGTCTTGTTTAAGGACGTGGGCCAGAGGTGGTCTTCTGCTGGGTGCCAGGGCAGCACGAGGACCACGGGAGAGCAGCCCGCGGGGCCAAGGCTTGGCGGCGCTCAGCTCGGCCTGCCGGCGCTGCTCGGGTGTGAGATGACTGCCCAGCAGCTCGCGAATAGCTCGGCACTTGTCAATCAGCTCGGTTGCCCCCTTTTCGGACCGCAACAACCAGCTGTAAGCCAGGAAGGGGTCTTGGCGGCTGGCTTCACCGTGGCGCAGCTTCCTGCCCAATAAGTATTGAGCACGGAGGGAATACTCCGACCATTGTAAGTACCAGCGGAAGGCATGGCTCTCGGCCGACGGGGGAGCCTGAAGTTGGAGGGTGTCGGCAACCTGGGTGCTCTGCAGAGTAAGCCGGTCGCCCGCCGGAGTGGGGCTGAGCAGAGCAAACATGACTTCCATGCGCTTATCCACACCCAGCTTGGCATAGATGCGGAGCAGGTGGTTCTTGACCGTGTGCTCGCTCAGACACAGGGCACGAGCAATCTCGCGGTTGGTGAAGCCGTCGCAGAGATAACGCACTACCTCCTGTTCGCGGGGGGAAAGCAAACTCATGCCGGCGCCGTTGAGAAAACGAGGAACAACCGAATGTTTAAGGCCTTCCAGGATGTAGCTAATCTGCTCGCCGGTAGCCCAAATCTCCCCCCGGGCAAGACATTCAATGCACTTGCACATTTCCGGAAGGGATTGAGTCCGGCTGAAGACACCTCTGGCGCCCGCCCGGAAGGCGTGCACAACCAACCCAGGATCGCCGGCGTTATCCAGGAGTATCAGCAGGGCGGGGCAGGGTTGGCCAGCAATTCTGGCGGGAATTTCCAGACCTCCACCCGTTTTTCCAAGGTTGACTGCGAGCACAATCACTTCCGGTGAAGCGGGCAGGGCGGCCAGAACCTCGTTCCAGTTGGCCGCGCAAGCGACGACTTTGAACCGGCGCTCACGCTGCAACGCTTCAGCCAGGAGCTGGCTGCCCATGCGGGTGCTGTCGGCAATCAGCACACGGATAGCAGCGCGACCCTGGGAGATACGCGAAACCATACAGTTATTATCGCCGCCTCACGGGCTGCTCATGACACAATTGCGGTCACTTCAACAATCCTAAGTTTCAAAACGGGACACAGCCTCCAGGGCGGTGGCCCCAAACGTTGGGGAGAAGAAAGTCTCCTGAGCTGAGCGCACTAATCTTGTAGGAATTTCCCCCTAGGCCATTCAGAGCGGAGCACAGCACAGCACGGGAGCCGTTTTCGTCCCGGTGCGTGGCGTGACTTTCGGTTTCTTGTTGATCTCCCTCGTAGCTGCCTATGCTGTGGCCGTGTCCGAATACTTCGGGACACAGGCCACAAATGCCTATGGTGAAAACGCAAGAGCGAAGAAAGGCCCGCAGATTTGCCCTGGAGATTCCCGTTGTTTTTCGCTGGGGTGGTGATGACGGGCAGAGCAGGTGCGAAGGCGCCGGGTTTTGCCGTGACATCAGCACCCACGGAGTTTTCGTGATTGCATTTACGGTCGCACCGCCGGTAGCGGGCAACTTGGATTTGATGGTGCTGCTGCCTCCCCTGAATCCCAGCTCGCCGGCGATGCGGCTGTGCGCCAATGGCATGGTAGTTCGCGTGGAACCGATGGAGGATCGTGTAGGCCTGGGCATCGCGAGCACCTTCGGCGATTTGGACAGTTCGGATATGGCCTCTTCACCAGTCGAAAAAAACCCCTCTCTTTCCTGCACTGAGAGGCCGTAAGGGGCTCGCTGTTGGGATCCGCATTACTCGGGGCAGTAGCAGTGTTGGAAGCCAGTAATGTGGCTCAGAGGGCGGAGCCATGGATGGACTCAGCCAATGCGAAGATGGAAGCCGCGCTCCGTGCTGGTATGCAATCCATACGCGGGCACGGCACGAGAAGCACATTGACAGCAGTTTGCGGCAGGCGGGAATAGATACTTTCCTGCCTCTGGTGCGGGAGGTGCATCGCTGGAGCGACCGGCGGAAGGAAGTAGAACTTCCGCTGTTCCCCTGCTACCTGTTCGTCCACCTTGTCCCGGGCGGGCGAACTCGCGTGGACGTGCTGAAAACGCCTGGGGTGCTCGATTTCGTAGGCGGACCCGGCAAGGGCGCCGTCATCCCAGACTATGAAATCGAACAGGTACGCGCAGTTGTGACCCAGCGAGGTTCCTTTTTTCCCACGCCCTTTTTGAAAGCGGGACAGCGGGTTCGCATCAGGGGAGGGGCCCTCGACGGAGTGGAGGGCGTCCTCGGTTCGCACCAAGGCGCTTCCGCGCTGGTTGTTTCGGTGGAACTGATCCAGCGCTCGGTATCGGTTCTGATTGACGGCTACGACCTGGAGGCGGCCTAGAGATTTCCGAGAGTCACAATGCCATGAAGAACAATCGAAGGACGAGGGTGGGGTCCTGTGGCAGAGCGGCAGCAATCGCGGTGGTCGCCCTTTGGGCGATGTGCTGGGGCCTGCCGCTCTGCCGGGCTCAAACCGACCTTAGCGCCGTCACCCCCAGCGCCAATCCTTCACTTGCGGCGACGGATGATTATGTGATCGGCCCCGATGATGTGCTGGCAGTGAACGTATGGAAAGAAAATGAAATCAGCCGAGAGGTGCCGGTGCGGCCCGACGGGAAGGTGTCGCTGCCCCTCATCGGCGACGTGCAGGCCAGCGGGCTGACGTCCGCACAGCTGCAGCAAAGCATCCGAACCAGGCTCTCCGTCTATCTGGTGAATCCTATCGTCACCATCATGGTGATCGAAGCCCGCAGCCACCGATTCAATGTGGTGGGGGAGGTGGAACACCCGGGCTCCTTTGTGCTGGGGCAGCCGCTCACGGTGCTGGATGCGCTGGCCATGGCCGGCGGATTCCGTGATTTTGCCAAAACCGGCAATATCTATGTCCTGCGCCAGCATGGCGACGGCTCGCACCAGCGCATCCCCTTCAACTACAAGCAGGTGATCAGCGGCCGCAACCTGCAGCAGAACGTGCAGTTGCAGCCCGGAGACACAGTGGTGGTGCCATGAATGGGCGGCGGTGGGGACGATGGTGTCTGCTTACATGCTGGTTTTGGGCGGCGATCGCCTGGAGCCAGGCAGTCCCCAGCCCCTTCCGGGGAGAAATGCCAGCCGCCGGGTTGGCCTCCACCAGCAACTTGACCAACGTGACAGTCGTCTCTTTCTCCAGCAACAGCGTTTACGACGATAACCTGAGCAATAGCGCCTCTCACCACGAGGGCGGAGGCCAGCAGTACCTGGCAGCGACCTTCGGATTTCAGCAGACGCGGCGCCGGTGGCAATGGAATCTGAGTTATCGGCCGGGAGTGGTGGTGGGCGCGCAATCCGTGCTCAGCAACCAATTCAACCAGGTATTCGGCACAAGTCTGGAAGTGAAACCGAGCGCGCGCTGGTCCCTGAAATTTCGGCAGGACTACATCCTTACGACCGACCCCTTTGACCATCTGGGAGAAGCGGCGCTGCAACCCGGGCTCAGCCCGCTGGAGCGGCCCAACGATCTTCCCTTCTTTCCCGAACTCAAACGAAAAGCCAGCTTTTCGGAGATGGGAGTGACGTACCGCCTGAGCCGCCACACCTCAGCCGGGGTGAGCGGCAGCTACGCGTTGCAGAATTACAACTATTACTCCAGTACAGAAGAAGCGTGGCCACTGATCAATAGCCGCGTCGCCACCGGCAATGGTTTTATTTCCCAGCAGATCTCCCGCCGCTATACCACGGGGGTGGCATATCGCCTGCGCGATCTGACCTTTCCCGGCTACGACATGCGAACCCTGACCCATTCAGTTCTCTCCTTTCATCAGTTTGCCGTGACCGCCACCACTAGCCTGGTGATTTATGCCGGTCCGGAATATGCGCGCACCCGCGGCCAGTCCCCTGCGCTCAGCGTCTCCTGGTCCCCCGCCGCGGGTGCCATTTATACCTGGTCAGGAATGCACACCAGCGTGCAGTCCGGTTATAGCCGCCAGATCAGCGATGGAGGCGGTGTCCAAGGGCCAGTCCGGTTGAGCGGGGCATGGCTGCGCCTCAGCCGGCAGTTGCGTCCTCGCTGGACTGTGGACGTGAGCACGGGGCTGGCCCAGCAGACGGCATTGATTACCACGCCTGAGGACCGGCTGCGGATGCTGCGCGCGGGCGGCGGGTTCCGCCGCGATCTGGGCAGAAATGCCTCTCTTCGCCTGTTGTACGAACGGCTCTACCAGACTGGCGGTTCGCCGCTCTACCGGCCTGGCAACCACAACCGGGTGATGCTCTCGATCGAACAAAGTTTTATGCGCCCTCTGGGGAGATAGCGATGAAGGGGCAGGATTCCGAGCAACCGCTCAGCCTGGCGCAGTACGGCGAAATCGCACTGCGGCGGCGCTGGTGGATTTTGGGGGTGCTTTTCCTGGTATGGGCCGCGGCCTGGATCGCAACCTGGGTTTTGCCTGCCCGCTATCGTTCCGAGACGACCATCGTTATTGATGAACTGCAGGTGGCGGCGGAGGGCAGTTCCGGCTTGCAGGCGCGCCTGCAGACCCTGACGCCGCAAATTCTCAGCCGCACCCGGCTGCAGCAAATCATTCGCGACCTGAAACTCTACCAGGAAGCGAGCGGTTCCACTGAGGCGCTGATCGGCCAGATGCGACGCGACATCCAGGTGCAGCCGCTTGCGGTCTCGGGCCGGCCCAATGAACTCGCGGCTTTTACGGTTTCCTACTCCGCCTCCAATCCGGTGCTGGCGCAGCAGGTGACACGCCGCCTGACGTCATTGTTCATTGAAGAGAACGTGCGAACGCGGACCCAGCGGTCGCAGCAGACCACCAGCTTCCTGGATAGCCAGCTGCAGGATGCCCGCTCCTGGCTGCAAAAGCAGGAGGCGCGGCTGCAGCAGTTCAAGGCACAGTACCTGGGGCAGCTGCCCAGCGAGACGCAAGCAAACCTTGCGCTGCGCGACGGGCTCGACGGCCGCCTGCAAGATGCCACCCAGCAGCTGCAGCACGCCAATCAGCAGAAGGTTTACCTGAACTCGCTGCTGACGCAGTATCGCCGGCTGCGTGTGACCGGCAGTTCCGCGTCCAGCGCCCCCGCGGAGACACCCCCCGCCCTGGACGCGGAACTGTCGCGCCTGAACCAGCAGATTGCGGACCTGCGCCTGCGTTACACCGAAGCGCACCCTGACCTGATGCGGCTGCGCGAGCAGATGGTGCGCACGGAGAAACTTAAAGCCCAAATTGAGCAGGAGCTGACGGGGGCGCAAACCGCGCCGAAGGTGGCGGAGTCGCCCGCCACTCTGCAGATCCAAAGTCAGCTGCAAGCGACAGAGCAGGAAATTCGCGACCGTCAAAACCAGCTTGCCGGCATGCAGACGGAAATGCGCGCGGTGCAGGCACGGCTGCGCAACACGCCGCTGCGGGAGCGGGAACTGGCCGAACTGACCCGCGATTACGATCAGTCGCGCGCCTATTACGAGTCGTTACTAGCCAAGCGCAACCAGTCGCAGCTGGCCGGGAGCCTGGAAAGGCAGCAGCAGGGCGAGCAATTCCGCATACTGGATCCCCCCACTTTGCCGGGCGCGCCCTATTACCCTGACCGCTTCAAATTCAGCGTGGCGGGGCTGCTGCTGGGGCTGGTAGCCGGTGGGCTGGCGGGCTACGGCCGCGAAGTGCTGGACGACCACATTCACTCGCCGGCCGAGGTGGCAAGTCTGTTGCCCGCGCCGGTTCTGGCTTCCATTCCTCCCGCCGCGAAGCCGGACTCCTGGCTGCATCGCCTGCGGGTGGGCGGCGAAATTGCGGGTATGACGGCCATGCTGGCGCTCATCACCGGAAGCACATTTCTGGCTTTTGTCGCTCGCTATCGCGACTGATTCCCAAAGGAAGAAGTGCAATGAGCCCTATCAGCCCGGTTCCACAGCCCGCCGATGAAATCTTCCGCTCCGATCATGAAGGCGGCAGAGTGTGGAACTTCGATTCGTTTTCCTGGCTGGCGCCCAAGGTCCCCCTGCGCCAGGTCATTTACGCCTTGGGCGCCGGCCAGGAGCCGTTGAGGGAACAATTTCGCCTGCTGCGCACCCGGCTGGAGGACCTGCGGCGGACACGTTCCCTGAAAAGCATTCTCATTACCAGCAGCCTGACTGGGGAGGGGAAAAGCTTCGTGACGCTGAATCTGGCGGCAGCGGTGTCCCAACGCGGGCGCAATAAGGTGCTACTGCTGGAAGCCGATCTATGCCATCCCTCCTGCTGCGCCGCGCTGGGACTTAGCCCGGTTCCGGGGCTCACCGAGTGCTGCGGGAGCGCGGAGCCAACGACCAGCTTTGTTTACCGGGTGAGCGGGCTGGACCTGTTTCTTCTGCCTGCAGGCCAGCAGCCCAGGGCGGAGATGGAGCTGCTGAGTTCGCGCCGCGCCTCCCAAATCCTGGCGGAGACGAGCCGGGTCTTTGACTGGGTGCTGATAGATTCCGCACCTCTGCTGCCAGTGGCGGATTCGGTCGCGCTCTCGCGGTGGTGCGACGGAATCCTGCTGGTGGTTCGCCGCCGGCGGGCGCTGAAAAGCGCGCTGCGGGAGGCGTTGAGCCGTATTGAGCCGGCGAAATTGCTGGGCATCGTGCTCAACGATTTTCCCGCCCACCACAGCTGTAAAGCCTATTTCCAGAGTCTTGCCGAACCGGCCTCGGGAAAGGTTCTCGGCATCACCGAAGAGAAGAAAGCTGCCTGACTTCTGACCTGGCTCCCATGACCTGGCATCCGATTAGGTTGCTGATGTGGAAGTCGAGACTGCCGACGCAAGCTTCGGAGGCCGATTCACGTCCTCATACGAGGCCGGCACGGGTATCTCTCCGGGAATTGAAGGCAGGCGTGGTGGCGGACGAGTCTGAATTCACTCGCCACGTCTACCTGGAACAACGCCGCGCGGAGCGTAACGGGCGCAGCCTGCTGCTGATACTGATTGACGGGATTGACATCTCCGAACCCGCGACGCGCGCCGCCGCTTTTCACTCGGTGATGCAGCGACTGGCCGATCTGCTGCGGGATACAGACTTTCTGGGCTGGTACCGCGAGGATACCGTGCTGGGCATGCTGCTGCCGGACCTGGCGCGGGCCGATCAGGCCCTGATCCGCTCCGTGTTTGGCAAGTTCTCTGACCTGCTGGACGGCGCCCTGGGGACGGTGCTGGCACAAAGGATGCAACTCACAGTTCACGTCTTCCCCGATCCCCTGAAATTGAGCGGCGATTCGACCGATTTCACGCTCTATCCGGAATTGACCCGAAAGAGGCACTTGCTCATGAAGGGGGCACTCAAGAGGAGCCTTGACTTGGGCGTCAGCCTGCTGGCCTTGCTGCTGTTGTCGCCACTGTTCGCGCTGGTGGCGCTGGCCATCAAATGTTCCTCCCGAGGTCCGGCGCTGTTTCGCCAGGTGCGGCTGGGACAGTACGGGAAACCTTTCATTTTCCTGAAATTCCGTTCCATGTACGCCAACAGCGAGGCGGACATACATGAGAGATATGTCGCTGAATTGATTGCCGGGCAACCCGCAGCCGGCATCAAGGGCATTTACAAAATTACTGACGACCCGCGAGTCACCAACGTAGGGCGCATCCTGCGCCGAACCAGTGTGGATGAGTTGCCGCAATTGTGGAACGTGCTGCGAGGAGAAATGTCGCTGGTGGGGCCACGCCCTCCCCTGGGCTACGAGTTTCAACGCTACGCGCTGTGGCATTGCCGGCGCATTATGGAAGTCAAGCCGGGGATGACCGGGCTCTGGCAGGTACAGGGACGCAGCGCCACCAGCTTCGACGAAATGGTACGGATGGACCTGCGTTATGCCCGGCACTGGTCTGTATGGCTGGATTTGAAGATTCTGTGGCATACGCCGGGCGCAATGCTCTCCGGCAGGGGTGCCTATTGAGATGGCCGCGTTAACGACAAGCCCGATCCTGGAGTCAACAACCAGTCCGGCCCGGGGCCCGCTCCGCGTGGGCATGATTGGCTATGGATATTGGGGTGCCAATGTCTTACGCAATCTGCGCAGCCTGGCCGGCGCGCGGGTGGAGATGCTTTGCGATACCGCAGAAGATGCCTTGCAGCGGGCGGCACGGGTTTACCCGGAACTACGCCGGACCCGGGATTCAGCCGACGTCCTTTTCTCCCCAGATATTGACGCTGTCGCCATCGTCACGCCGGTATGGACGCATTTCGAGCTGGCGAAGGCCGCGCTGCAGAACGACAAACATGTGTTTTTGGAAAAGCCGCTGACCGCTACCTCCCATCAGGCGGAAGAACTGATCGAACTGGCGGACCGGCGCGACTTGACGCTGATGGTGGACCACACCTTCCTGTTCACAGGAGCGGTTCGAAAAATCCGCCAACTCATCTACAGCGGCACGCTGGGCGCCCTCTATTACTACG